>JALWQD010000179.1 GCA_026994735.1 Gammaproteobacteria bacterium
CTTGATGATTGGGCGAGTGATCGCCAATGCCAGGCCAGCGAGAAAGAGCATGTCGGCAGTAGCAGCGATAAGGAAGGCATTTTCCAGCGGCAGAAAAAAGCTCACACGTGCTATTAACCACAGACACCAGAGCAAGGTCAGGGGCCGTTGTTCGAGTGTGCTCAGCCCTGTCCAGTTACTGACCGCAGTGAGTAAAAAACCACTGATGGCGGCCGCCGCGTAGCCATAGACCATTTCGTGGGCATGCCAGTCGACGGCAGAGAGACCGGCTAATTCGATGCTTACCGCCAAGGGCCCTGTCAGCATCCAGACAAACATAGCGCTGGCAGCGAAAAGAGCGGCACTAAAAAAAAATACGCGGAAACCTTTGGAAAAAAAAGGACTGTGGCCAATATTACTGGCTGTTTCAATGACTATCATGGCCTGTCCCGCGAGCTATTATTATCAACATATGAGTCTGTCATTGGCTTTCTTGCAGCCGCTGCTTGTGCCCGGGTAATGATTTCAAGCAAGTCTTCTTCGGCAATATCTTCAAGCCGGTCCATTTCTGCAAGTGCAATATGCAGGTGCTCAGCCTTTATTTCGCCATGCTGGCCTGGTGTTGTCAGAAAGGTAGGTTTTTTTGTCCAGGCAGCAGGATAGCGATGGCGTGAAAGCAGGTTGTTAAATAACAAAGCACAGATGACAAGGATCAGCGCATTGACCATTATCGGTAAGAAGGCGTAGGAAAAGCCCAGAGCCTGGATGCTGTCGCCACCATTGATTGCGAGTAGTGCTGTGGCTGCTCCTGGTGGATGCAGGCAGCGCATATAGTACATGGCGCTCAGGGCGAGGCCGAGTGCAACCGAGCCGGCGAGCCAGGGAGGTGACAGTGTTTGCGCACAAGCGACCCCGATGAGGGCTGAAATCACTTGCCCGCCAATGGCCGGCCAAGGTTGCGACAGCGTGGCATGGGGTACGGCAAAGAGCAGAATAGCCGCTGCAGCACTGGGGGTGATGGTGAGCAGCGCCAGGGGAGCGCCGACGAGCTGGATGCTGATTAACCAGCAAGTGGCAACGCTGATCATGGCTGCACCACCCGCAAAGAGGCGTTCACTATGGCTGACTTGAAACGGATCGGCACCGAGCCAGTGCAATACCCGTTGGTGAAGTTTTGTCATTGCCGTCTTGGTCCAGCCAGTGTCCCGTTTTGAAAGCATATCTTCAGTGCATATTATGCCCTGACAAAGTTGGCGGCAAGCGCTGAATGACACGCCAGCACCCGGAATGGGGTGTTTATCCTTGTGCAATGGCCACAGTATCTGCACCAATTATGTGCGCGACCGTTTTGTCGACAGGGTCACCTCTTTGTAGTGTTATGAAAATAAAAGGTATTTACGGTAACGTCAGAGTGGCATGATATATGCTAGATCATTCGTGTGGGTGTTTTTGTCGGCCAGTAGCCTTGTGCTGCTCGGTCAATGCTGCGTCAAAGTATATGTTGCTTTGCAGTCATGTCGGAAATTGTCGTCGATGTTTGTCTCAAACAGCGTTCAAAAAGTGCAACCACTAGCAGATAAACAACCATTCAAGCATGGGGTTAGAGCTGATTTATGAATATTTTTTCATTCAAAGGTAAATTCAGGATTCTGCATCTGAGCTGGTTTGCCTTTTTTCTCAGCTTTATGGTCTGGTTCAATTTTTCACCATTATTGGCCTCTATTCGGGAAACCTTTGCTCTCGATGAGCAGCAAATCAAATTACTGCTGATCCTGAACGTTGCACTGACCATTCCTGCGCGCATCATTATCGGTATGTTGGTCGATAAGCATGGCCCTAAGGTGGTGTTTTCAGTGCTGCTGATTCTGGCCAGTATTCTCTGTTTCTTTTTTGCCTTTGCGCAAAGTTATCAGGTGCTGGCAATCAGTCGTTTCTTCCTGGGTTTTGTCGGTGCCGGTTTTGTTATCGGTATCCGTCTGGTCGCAGAATGGTTTCCTGCTCGTGAGGTGGGTACGGCTGAAGGCATCTATGGTGGCTGGGGTAATTTTGGTTCGGCTGCTGCAGCAATGTCTTTGCCCGCCCTGGCCATGTGGGTCGGCGCTGGTGATGGCTGGCGCTGGGCGATTGCCGCAACAGGTGTGGTTGCCTTCATCTATGCCTTTGTCTTCTATTTTCTGGTGCGTAACAATCCCAAGGGGACGACCTATTTTAGACCGAAGAAACTGGGGGCTATGGAAGTCAGCAGCCAGGCAGATTTTGTCCTCTATTGTTTGATGACATTGCCTCTTTATTTGGCCCTTGCAGTGCTTGCCTGGAAAATATCACCGGCCAATCTGAACATTCTTTCGACAACTGAGAGTTATATTATTTACGTCCTGTTGCTAGCCTATTACAGTTATCAGGTGGTGAAGATATATAGTGTTAACAAGGCTCTTTTTGATCCGGAAGCAAAGCCGATTCCGGATTTTCATCGCTATGCATTCAAGCAGGTTGCGGTTCTCGATCTTTGTTATATGGTGACCTTTGGTTCGGAGTTGGCCGTGATCTCAATGTTGCCGCTGTTTTTTCTCGATACCTTCGATCTCTCTGTTGCCGAGGCCGGGATGGTCGCTTCGGTATTTGCCGGTTTGAATCTGTTAATGCGGCCTGCCGGTGGATATCTGAGTGACCGCTTTGGCCGCAAGATTGTTCTTTTGACCTGTGTTGCCGGTTTGGCTGTTGGTTATTTTTTGATGTCCCGGATTGATGGCAGTTGGTCAGTATTGGCTGCCGTTGGTGCGATGGTTGTCGCCTCGGTTTTTGTTAATGCCGGCAACGGTGCCGTTTATGCTGTTGTGCCATTGATTAAACGTCGAATGACGGGGCAGATTGCCGGTATGGTTGGTGCCTATGGTAATGTCGGCGGCGTGATTTTTCTGACGGTATTGTCTTTTGTTTCGGCACAAATATTTTTTATTACCATCGCCTGTGCAGCACTGGTCGAGTTTCTTCTCCTGGCCGCCTTTCTCGTTGAACCGAAGGGATACATGTATGAGGAACAACCGGATGGGACGATTGAAAAGATTGCCTTGCACTGATGATGGTGGCCGCGAGTGAGTGTCCATGACGACGAATAATTGTCTCGAAGTCCTTGCCGGTCAGTGTTCACGGGCCGGTATCAAAGAAGAAAACGAGGATAGCTGCGGTATTCTTTTGCCGGAAGATACGGCGACAATCAATAAGGGGATCGTCGCCGTTGTTGCCGATGGCGTTGGCGGTAGTGAAGCCGGACGCGAGGCCAGCGAGTATTGCGTTAAAGGTTTTATCTCCGATTATTACAGCACACCGGACTCGTGGACCGTGCAGACATCCGGTGAGCGCGTCATCGGCGCGGTCAATAGTTGGCTCTATAATCAGGGACAAAAGCGTTTTCAGACGGACGTTTCCCTGGCTTCAACGATTGCCGTTCTGGTATTGCGCTCGATGACCGCACATCTGTTTCATGTCGGTGATTCACGTATTCAAATATTACGCGATGGCGATTTGCGCTCGCTGACCCGTGACCATCGCATGCAAATTGGTCACGGCAAGAATTATCTTGCCCGCGCGATGGGGGCAGAACATGATGTGCGCATCGAATATTCGACGGTTGACCTGCAGCTGGGCGATCTTTTTGTATTGACCTCGGACGGGGTCCATGAATTTCTTTCTGTTGCCGAGATACGGTCCATTATTGACGGCGAACGGGAGGATATGGAGAAGGCCGCTGAATCTGTCGTTGAGGCGGCGATCAGTGCCGGCAGTGATGATAATGTCACCTGTCAAGTGCTGAAAATACGGTCGTTACCGAATCAGGACGAGAATGCCTATTATCAGTACCTTACCCGCTTACCTTTCCCGCCACCACTGGGGCCGGGAATGACCATAGATGGTTACGAGGTTATCAAGGAATTACACAGCAGCTCGACGATCCAGGTCTATCTTGCCCGTGATCCGGCGAGCGATGATACCTTTGTCATCAAGACGCCGTCGATTAATTATGAGGACGATGCCGCCTATATTGACCGTTTTGTTCATGAAGAATGGGTTGGACGCAGGATAAACAGCCCGCATGTACTCAAGGTTTGCAAGCTCAAGCATGAGCGTAGTCATCTCTATTATGGTGCTGAATATATTCAGGGCCAGGCCCTGTCAGAATGGATTGGCGCTAATCCCGTGCCCGACCTTGCTGTTGTTCGCGATATTGCCGAACAGATCGTCAAGGGCTTGCGTGCCTTTCATCGCAAGGAAATGGTGCATCAGGACCTGAAGCCTGAAAATGTCATGATCAGCGCCGAAGGGCATGTCAAGATTATTGACTTCGGCAGTACTTTTGTCGCCGGTTTGAAGGAAGTCTATACCCCTGTTGAGCACAGTCTGATTCAGGGCACAGCCAATTATGTGGCGCCCGAACTGTTTGCCGGCTATGAGGCGAGTCCGAAGACGGATATGTTTTCCCTCGCCGTGACTTTGTATGAAATGCTCTCTGGCGGGCACTTTCCCTATCCAGCACAAGAAAAGGCAATGGCTCGCAAACATTATCAATATACCTCGATTCGGCACTATAATGAGGCTGTGCCGGTTTGGATGGATGGTGCTGTTCGCAAGGCCGTTGATCCACAGCCGGACAAGCGTTATCCCGTTTTCTCGGAATTCCTCTATGATCTCTGCCACCCGAATGCCGAATTTATGAAGGCTGGCGAGCCGCTCATAGAGCGCAGTCCGCTTGCCTTTTGGCGGGCAATGGCGGCAATTCTTGTATTGAGTAACCTGATAACACTGATCATCCTTTTGTAAGAAGCGCCCTCTGAGGGCCTTTTGCCGTCGTGTCTTTTTCTTCAGTGGGCAGTCCCGCATCTCATCGCTGTCTTTTTTGTTGTAGCCGCAGGTATTCACTCCTTGCACCAAAATGTGGCTTTTCCAGTTAGCCCTGATTTGCGTTGGTGGATGATCTTTTTTTTTGTCGCGGATATTTTTTTATATTATTGTTTTATATGTGATTTTTTAGTTGGCATGAATCTTGATTGACAATAAAGTTATTTCTACGGGGTAGTGCAATGAAAAAACGCTTGGTAATGATTGGTAATGGCATGGCGGGCGTGCGTACGATCGAGGAATTGCTGAAACTGAGCGATGATCTCTACGACATCACGATTTTTGGTGCCGAGCCATTCGGTAACTACAATCGCATCCTGTTGTCACCGGTGCTTTCCGGAGAACGTACTTTTGAAGATATCATGCTCAATGACCTTGACTGGTATAAAGAGAACGGTCTCAAGCTACACGCCGGCAAGATGGTCAGCGAAATCAATCGTGCCCGCCGCTTGGTCATTGCCGAAGACGGTATCGAAGAACCTTATGACCGCCTGATCATTGCTACCGGTTCGAATCCATTTATTATTCCTGTGCCGGGCAGTGGCCTCCCTGGAGTGATTTCTTTTCGTGACATTCATGACGTCAATGCCATGGTTGATGCGGCTGAAAGAAAGGGCCATGCCGTGGTTATAGGCGGGGGTCTGCTGGGACTGGAAGCAGCTAATGGCCTGATGAAACGGGGCATGGATGTTACGGTCGTCCATTTACTTGACACGCTCATGGAACGTCAGCTCGACAAGACGGCTGCCGATTTGCTCAAGCAGTCTCTGGAAGCGCGCCAGCTGCGTTTTCTGATGGAGGCTCAGACCGAAGCAATCCTTGGCGATGAAAAGGTTGCCGGCGTCCGTTTTAAGGATGGCAGCGAGATTCCCGCTGATATTGTTGTCATGGCGGTGGGTATTCGCCCCAATATTGAGCTGGCCGAGAAAGCCGGTATTTTTTGTGATCGCGGTATTGTCGTCAACGCTACCATGCAAACCTATGACTCGTCGGTCTATGCTATCGGCGAGTGTGTCCAGCATCGTCAGCAGACCTACGGTCTTGTCGCGCCTTTGTTTGAACAAGCGCGTGTTTGCGCCAATCACCTGGCCAATCTCGGTTATGCCAGCTACA
>JALWQD010000180.1 GCA_026994735.1 Gammaproteobacteria bacterium
ATATCTGGGCCATTTGCAAATAGCACGGGTGCTTGTTGAGGCCGGTGCCGATGTCAATGTAAAAACCTTTGATGGCCATACTGCCTTGATGCGCGCTGCACGCCAGGGGTTACGACCGATGGTCGACTTCCTGCTCGAGAAAGGCGCCGATGCGACGATACGAAATCGTGAAGGCGCGACAGCATTTGCCTGGGCCAGAGAGCAAGGGCATCATGACCTGGCTGCTTACTTGTTGCCGCTGTCACGTAAAAAACAGCCCTGAATGGAGGCCACTATGGGGCTGTTGTTGACGATTTTGTCCGGCTGCCTGGTGGTCGGTTTGTTGACGGTCGCTGCGGCAGGGACTTTTCTCCTTTTGCCAGCAGCTCTGCGCCAGCGCCTGCAACCCCATTTAATAAGTCTTGCCACGGGCACCTTGCTCGGTGCGGCCTTCATTGCCCTGTTGCCGCATGCGTTGGTAATGCAGCCAAATGAGCAAGCGACCCATCAGGTGACACTGACGGTTTTGTTGGGCTTGCTGTTTCTTTTTGTCCTTGAGAAGCTGGCCCTCTGGCGTCATTGTCATGCCGAGCATTGTGAGGCTCACGATACTGATGTAGCGCAGGTGACCGCTGGTCTGAGTGGGCCGCTGGTGTTGCTGGGTGATTCGATCCATAATCTTCTTCATGGTATTTTGATTGCCGCTGCCTTTGTCGCGGAATTTCACTTGGGGGTTGTCACCGTGTTGGCCATTTCGGCCCATCAAGTACCACAGCAATTGGCCAATTTTGCCGTCCTCTTGCATGGTGGCTTCAATCGTCGCAAGGCCTTTTTTTATAATGCGCTCAGTAGTATCTCTGCCTTGATTGGCGGTATTGTTGGTTATTTAGGTCTGTCAGTATTCTCGCAATCGCTTCCCTATATGTTGGCCATTGCTGTTGCCAGTTGCATCTATATTGCTGTCGGTGATTTGATCCCTGGTTTGCATAAGCGCACAGACCCGCGCGCCAGTATTGCCCAGATCATCATGATTGCGCTGGGTGTTATGACCATCTATTGGGCGCATGGTTTGTTGCATTAAGACGATATAAATTGCTTTCTAGTTAGCTGGGCAGGATGTTAAAGGTGCCGATTCGAGACATTCGACGTCGGCTTTACAGGCAATGACAGGTGGCGCTGATGGCAGAACATTGGTTTATGTTAACCGTTGTAGGGCGTGATCGGGCAGGTATCGTGGCGCAGTTGGCGCAGACCCTTTTTCGCGCCGGTGCTGATTTTGGTGAGGCATCGATGCTGCGTTTGGGGGGCAACTTTACAATAATGCTAATGGTCCATTTTCCCGCAGGTGAGCACTCGTTGGCGGAGAGCATCAAGGCGGTTGCCGAACATTTGCAGCTACGTGTTCATATTGATCCGATTGATAGTCATTTGCATGAAAATGAGGCGGCCGATGTCGTCGTTTCAATCAGCGGTGCCGACCAGGCGGGGATAGTCGCCGGCGTGACAACGCGTTTGGCCGCGGTGGGTCTGGATATCCTTAATCTTGACTCAACGGTTGCTGGCTCCGAGGCGTCCCCTGTTTATGTCATGCGTATAGAGGGGCGCGCCAGGGAGGGCATCGAGGCACTCGAACCTGTTATCGCTGAACTGCAGCGGGAGGGTTTGGATGCTGTGTTACATCCCGTTGATATGCTTATTGCCTGATGGAACTGATTACCTGGCCTGATGAACGTTTGCGCCGTGTCGCTGATGTTATTGATGTATTTGATAAGGCCTTGCGGGAGCAGGCCAGCAAGCTTGAGGCGGTGATGCGAGCCGGGCCTGCGGCTGTTGGTATAGCGGCGCCGCAGGTAGGCTGGTTGCAGCGGCTGGTGATCGTTGATGTCACGGCCCGCAAGGGGACAAATAATGGCCTTCTGATACTGCTTAATCCCGAGATTGTCCAGTGGCAGGGATCTGTGATCGGACGAGAGGGTTGTCTTTCTGTTCCTGAGTATACGGGGAATGTTGTCCGTGCCGCCGAGCTTGTCATTGAAGCTCAAGACCTTTATGGCGAGTCATGCCGTTATGAGGCGAGTGGTTTTGAAGCGCGTGTTATCCAGCATGAGCTTGACCATCTTGATGGCTTGCTGTTTACAGACCGCATTGTCAGTCGTCGCAGTGATCTTTTTTTGCGTCAGGGAGGCGCGTGAGTCTTAAGGGGGTGTTTTGATCATTCCCCTGTGTCCGCTTGTCCCTGCTATACTCGTCTTTATGGCCGTTATTATCCTCTCAAAGGCTCAGCGTTGCGGGCGTTACAGTTGGCGCAAGATGTTGTTTCCAGCATTTGTTTTTTGTTTCTTCGCGGGGCCGTTGTCTGCCAGTGTTATGAGCGATAGAAATGCATTGGTTTTCCCGGATGAGGAGTACCATTTGCAGCTGGATTATGGGCGCTCTTCAGGGCTTAATGAAGACTTCTATGGTGAATACACACTGGTGACGGGCTCCGGTTCACTGCGCTTTGGTCTCGGACTGAGCGAAGTGGATACGGATGAGGGCGAGCTGTTCACACGTACATTCATGGTTGGTGGCGAAGGTATGGTCAGCGATACCATGGGCCTGGATTTTTCCTATACGTCATGGGGTGATCCAGGCGATTTGACCAGCGACACTTTTGCCGCGGCGGTTAAATGGTATGGCGAGCATATGGTGACCAGCCTGACGGGCAGTCTCCGTCGTATCAGTTTTTTTACCTTCATTGATGATCCGCGTGATGACCGCCAAAGCGGTACGGGTAACGGTATTCAAGGGTCAGTGCGTTATGTTGGCGCGGGCGCTTGGGATGTTGCTGCGGAACTGAGTTTTTATGAATATTCTCTGGATATGCGACAGTTTGACCAGCGCTTGTCAGACACATTGTTGACGAATCGTGCCCTGGAGCTCGGGGGCGGTTTTCTGGATACAAATTATTTGTTTGAGGTAGGTTATAGCATTGGTGATCTGCGCTCCGCAGCGAGCTGGGAGTATAGTACATCGGCGGTTGATAGTATGAGCTCCAATACCTGGACACTGCAGGAACAGTACGAATCAAAGACTGGGCGGAATATTGCCCTGTTGCTGGGGCGGGCATTAACGGCAGACGGTGCGGCCTTCAATTTTGGTCGTCTGAGCCTGGGTTATCGCTGGTAGTGTGCGAGTGGCCCTGGTCATGTGTTTTAGCAACGCCGAAGGCGGGTTGGCTATTTCTCCAGCTTGACAATAATGGCGTGAAATGATGATTGTTCATTTAAGTGGGGAGCGTTATGCGCATACTCTTGGTTGAAGATGATGAGCTGCTTGGCAATGGTGTCTATACAGGGCTTGGTCAGGACGGTTATGCCGTTGACTGGGTCAAGGATGGGGAGGCGGCAGAGCTTTTTCTTCGTTCGGGTGAGTATGAACTGGTGATTCTCGATCTCGGTTTGCCGAAACGCTCCGGCGTTGAAGTATTACGCGACCTGCGTGCGGCCGGTAATGAAATCCCGGTGCTGATTTTGACCGCTCGTGACAGTATTGAGGATAAGGTCGTCGGTCTCGATAGTGGCGCTGATGACTATATGATCAAGCCTTTTGATTTGGAGGAGCTGAATGCCCGTATTCGCGCTCTGATGCGCCGCCGCAGTGGTCGTGCCGAGGCGACAATTCGTCATGGTGACCTTGTTATCGATCCTGCGTCTCACACGGTTGAGCAGACGGGCAAGCCCGTTGAGTTGTCGCCTCGGGAATTTACCTTGTTGCAGAAGCTGGTTGACAATGCCGGACGGGTGATGTCACGCGGTCAGCTGGAGCAGAGCCTCTACTCCTGGAAGGACGAGGTTGATAGCAATGCCATTGAAGTCCATATCCATCATCTGCGTAAGAAGCTGGGTAGCAAACTGATTCGTACGGTGCGTGGCGTTGGTTATATCCTCGACAAGGAGAGCGACGAAGAATGAAGACATTCCCCTCCAGGGAGAGGGTTCTCAGGGGGTATTTATGAATCCGTCAATTCGGCGACGGTTGCTACTCATCTTGTTGCCGGCAACATTGATGATCTGGCTCACTAATGCCTTTCTTGTTTATGTCGATACTCGTCGTGAAATCAAAGGGCTGGCCGACGCCCAGTTGGCCGAGACAGCGCGAGCATTGCTGAATTTGCTGAGCCATGAATATTATGAAGAGCGAAATTTTCGTGACAAGCAGGGCAAGGACAAGATTCTTGCCGATACGCAGCGTTTGCCGCCACATCTGGAAAATACCCTACAGAATTATGCCCAGACACTGATTTACCAAATGTGGCTCAATGATGGTGAATTGGTTTTGCGTTCGGAAAGTGCGCCGGAGATCCGCCTGAGCCATCTTGATGTTGGTTTTAGTGATGAATTAATCGGTGGTAATGAGTGGCGTGTTTTCAGTCTTATTGATAGCGAAACGAAGATGGTCGTCCAGGTTGCCGAACGAATATCGCAGCTTGAAGAATTACAGAATTTTATTGCTCAGCGTATTCTCTTGCCTGTACTCATCGCAACACCGCTGTTGGCTTGGTTGATCTGGTATGGCGTTGGTCGAGCAATGCGTCCATTGGATCGGATCGCCGGTCGCGTGTCGAGCCTTAGCGCGGCACATCTGGAACCACTGGATACCCGTGGTGTGGCACTTGAGGCAAAGCCACTGGTAGAAGCATTGAATGCCTTGCTCCGTCGTCTTGAAGAGGCCTTCGAGAGTGAGCGGCGTTTTACCGCCGATGCCGCACATGAACTGCGTACGCCACTTGCCGCTCTGCGCACCCAAGTACAAGTCGCTCTGCGGGAACCCAATGACAGGAAGCGCCGTGATGCGCTTCAAAAAGTCATTAGCGGTGTTGACAGAGCCAGCCATCTTGTTCATCAGTTGCTGGTTTTGGCGCGCATTGATCCGGATAATTGGACGCCGGATGAGCAGAGTTTTGATCTTGCCGATCTGGCAGCAGAATGCATTGCTACCCGTGCAGTTGAAGCGCACGGGAAACAGATTGATATCAGTCTCTCCTGCGAGGGAGAAATCTTGGTTAATGGCAGTCGGGATATGCTCGATATACTGGTCAATAATTTGATTAGTAATGCCATCAAATATACCCCGGAAAACGGTACTGTTGAGGTTGATATTGAGGACAATGCGGGTGAAATTGTCCTTAATATTGCCGATAGTGGGCCGGGCGTGCCAGCTGAGGACAGGCAGCGCATCTTCGAACGCTTTTATCGTCGCGAGCGTGGCAATATTCCTGGCAGCGGCCTTGGTTTGTCGATTGTTCAGCGGATTGCTGAAGTTCATTCCTTGCATATTGAACTGGCAGAGTCTCCGTTGGGAGGCTTGCTCGTGCGGATTTACCTCAAGTCGGCAAAAACCTGACGTCTGGCGGCAAAAGCTAGCGCTGGCTCAATCCTTTCAACAGGACATAAACGGCGCCTGCACCGCCATCAGCGGGGCGTGCAGGACAAAAGGCTGAGACGAGTGGATGGCGATTTAGCCAGTCATGTACATGCTCTTTAAGTATCGCCCGTTGATTAGCCGAACGGAGTCCTTTGCCATGGATAATGAGTAGGCAGCGGGTATGAATGTCCTGCTGATATGAGAGAAAGCGGATAAATGCCACACTGGCTTGTTCGACAGTAAGGCCATGCAGGTCGAGTTGATCCTGGACAGTGATGCGTCCCCGGGATAATCGCCGCAAGAGGCTGCGAGACGTGCCGCGGGGAGCGTCAGAAGGGCGTAGAGGCAGAGCAAAATCCATTTCCGTCAGCGCTTGTTGATGTCTGCGCCTTGCTGCTGGACGGGTGAGCCAGGGTTCAACATGGTCATCGTGTAATTCCTGACAGGGCCCTATGGTTTGGCGAAAAAGGGTTTTGTCATCGTCATCGTTCATAGGGATTACAGCGGCTACGTTAGGGGGAGTTTTACTATCGCAGACCTTTATTGGCTCTGCTAGGAGGGAGCAATTGCCTATGTTGAAG
>JALWQD010000181.1 GCA_026994735.1 Gammaproteobacteria bacterium
TATGCTGCCGCACCGTGACACCGTCGATAATATCAACAAAGGCCATACGGCCAGCCACTTCGGTAATCACCGGATGGGTATGCGGGTCCCAGTTAGCCAGAACCTGGCCGGCGACAACACTGGCACCGTCATCAACGGTAATTTCTGCGCCGTAGGGAACCTTGTAGCGTTCACGTTCACGGCCATTGGCATCGATAATAATCAATTCACCTGATCGTGAAACAGCGACATTGTGTCCCTTGCTATGACGAACCAGCTTAATGTTATTCAGGCGTACAGACCCCTTGGTCTTTGTCTCAATGCTATTGGCGGCAACAGAACTCGATGCAGCACCACCGATATGGAAGGTCCGCATGGTCAGCTGCGTCCCTGGCTCACCAATCGACTGAGCGGCAATAACACCTACGGCCTCACCAATATTAACCTGATGACCACGAGCAAGATCACGGCCATAACATTTGGCACAGACTCCATGACGATTATCACAGGTGATCGGAGAACGGACATCAATACGCTCGATCCCCTCTTCTTCGAGGATTTCGACCCAATGCTCATCGAGCAAGGTGCCACTGGGAATAATGATGTCTTTGCTACCGGCAGCCTGGACGTCCTTGTTGGTCATACGCCCCAGGACACGGTTACCGAGTGTCTCGACAACTTCGCCACCTTCAACGATATGACTGATGGTAACGCCCGCCTCAGTGCCACAGTCCTCTTCAGTTACGACCAGATCCTGTGCCACATCAACCAATCTGCGGGTCAAATAACCCGAATTAGCGGTCTTCAAAGCGGTATCGGCAAGACCCTTTCGCGCACCATGTGTCGAAATAAAGTACTGCAGAACATCCAGGCCTTCGCGAAAGTTAGCCGTAATAGGTGTTTCAATAATCGAACCATCCGGCTTCGCCATCAAGCCTCGCATACCGGCCAATTGCCGTATCTGGGCAGCACTACCTCGAGCCCCGGAATCGGCCATCATAAAAATCGAGTTAAACGATTTCTGACTCACTTCTTTTTTCTTGCCCTTGTCATCGGCAATAGTGACAGATTCACTGCCAAGGCGCTTCATCATTGCCTTGGCAACCTGCTCATTGGTGTGCGACCAGATATCAATGACCTTGTTATAGCGCTCGCCATTGGTCACCAGGCCGGAGGTATACTGTTCCTGGATTTCACGCACTTCCTTTTCAGCCTTGTCAATAATCCCTCCCTTCTCTTCCGGGATGATCATATCCTCAATGCCGATCGAGATGCCTGCCTTGGTCGAGTAGTCAAAACCGGTATACATCAATTTATCAGCGAAAACGACCGTCGCCTTGAGACCGACCTGACGGTAACAAATATCGACGAGTGAGGAGATCGCTTTCTTCGTCATATCGGTATTAATCAGGTCATAGCTCAACCCTTCAGGAACAATCTCAAACAGCAACGCGCGGCCAACGGTAGTCTTTTCAATACGGCGGTATTGCTCTTTACGATTACCATCATCGTCGATGGTGACCTCACGCACACGCACTGAAATTGAAGCATGAAGCTCAGCCTGGCCTGACTCATAGGCACGATGAACTTCATTGGTATCGCTGAAGACCATCCCCTCACCAAGCGCATTGTGGCGCTCGCGGGTCATATAATAGAGACCGAGTACAACATCCTGTGACGGCACAATGATCGGTTCACCATTGGCTGGCGAAAGAATATTGTTTGTCGACATCATCAGAGCACGCACTTCCAGCTGGGCTTCCAGTGAAAGAGGAACGTGGACAGCCATCTGATCACCATCAAAATCAGCATTAAAGGCGGTACAGACTAACGGGTGCAACTGAATGGCCTTGCCTTCAATCAGAATCGGCTCAAAGGCCTGGATACCCAGACGATGCAGTGTGGGCGCACGATTAAGCATTACCGGATGCTCGCGAATAACCTCGTCCAGGATATCCCAGACTTCCGGCCCTTCACGCTCGACCATCTTCTTTGCAGCCTTGATTGTTGTCGCCAGCCCCCGGCGCTCAACCTTGCTGAAAATGAAGGGTTTAAACAGCTCCAGAGCCATTTTCTTCGGCAAACCACACTGGTGCAAGCGCAGCGTCGGGCCCACCACAATGACCGAACGTCCAGAATAATCGACACGTTTACCGAGCAGGTTCTGGCGAAAACGCCCTTGCTTGCCCTTAATCATATCAGCGAGCGACTTCAAAGGACGCTTACTACTACCGGTAATAGCCTTACCACGACGACCATTATCAAGGAGTGCGTCAACAGCTTCCTGTAGCATACGCTTTTCATTACGAACGATAATATCCGGCGCATTAAGGTCAAGCAGACGCTTCAGACGGTTATTACGGTTAATAACGCGACGATAGAGATCATTCAGATCGGAGGTCGCAAAACGACCACCATCAAGCGGTACCAAAGGGCGCAATTCTGGCGGCAGTACCGGCAGCACATTGAGAACCATCCACTCGGGATGATTGTGCGACTCAATAAAGGCCTCGACCAACTTCAGTCGCTTGCTCAATTTCTTGATCTTTGTTTCCGAGCCAGTCTCTTCAATATCAGTACGGATCTGCTTCAATTCCTCAGGCAGATCGAGCGAGATCAACAACTTCTGAATGGCCTCACCGCCCATCAGAGCCTCAAATTCATCACCGTATTCCTCAATCGCATCGAGGTACTGCTCGTCGGTCATCAATTGACCGCGCTCAAGCTCTGTCATACCTGGATTAATAACGACAAAGGCCTCAAAATAGAGGATACGTTCAATATCACGCAAGGTCATATCGAGCAACAGACCCATACGTGATGGTAGCGACTTCAAAAACCAGATATGGGCAACCGGACTGGCCAGCTCAATATGCCCCATACGTTCGCGACGAACCTTGGCGACAGTCACTTCAACGCCGCATTTCTCGCAAATAACACCACGATGCTTAAGACGCTTGTACTTTCCGCAGAGACATTCATAGTCTTTTACCGGACCAAAGATCTTCGCGCAAAAAAGGCCATCACGCTCGGGTTTGAAGGTCCGGTAATTAATGGTTTCAGGCTTTTTGACCTCACCAAATGACCATGAACGGATCTTCGCTGGAGAGGCCAGGCCGATGCGGATCGCATTAAAATCTTCGACAGGCTGCTTCAACAGGTTTAGTAGGTTTTTCAAGGCCAAATCTCCCGATCAGTAATTCTTTTTGACTGCAATGTACGTAACAGGCAGCGGGCGCTCAGAGGCCCGCTGCAGTCGCCATTCACTCGAGTTCGATATCGATACCCAGTGCACGAATTTCCTTGAGCAAGACGTTGAATGATTCGGGCATTCCCGCTTCCATACGATGATCACCATCAACGATATTCTTGTACATGGCCGTACGCCCCTGGACATCATCCGACTTGACGGTGAGCATTTCCTGCAAGGTATAGGAAGCGCCATAGGCCTCCAGCGCCCAGACTTCCATTTCACCAAAACGCTGGCCACCGAACTGTGCCTTACCACCCAGCGGCTGCTGGGTAACGAGACTGTAAGGGCCGGTCGAACGCGCATGCATCTTGTCATCAACCAGATGATTCAGCTTCAGCATATACATATAGCCAACAGTAACCGGACGCTCAAAGGCATCACCGGTACGGCCATCGTAGAGTGTCGTCTGACCGTCACGTGGCAAACCCGCAAGCTCCAGCATGGCCTTGATATCTTCTTGACTGGCACCATCAAAGACAGGCGTTGCCAGAGGCACACCGGAACGGAGGTTGCTGGCCAGTGAGATCACCTCATCATCGGTCAATGAAGCAATATCTTCGGCCTTACCCCGTGTATTGTAGATTGTCGTCAACAATTCGCGCATTTCCTCGTTCTTGCTATGGGCATCCAGCGCCTTCGCAATACGCAAGCCAAGACCACGTGCAGCCCAGCCTAGATGCGTCTCAAGAACCTGGCCGATATTCATTCGGGAAGGCACACCTAGCGGGTTAAGAACGACATCGACCGGTGTTCCGTCGGCGTCAAACGGCATGTCCTCAACAGGGACAATCTGTGAAATAACACCCTTGTTACCGTGCCGCCCGGCCATCTTGTCACCCGGCTGAATGCGACGTTTGACCGCCAAGTAAACCTTGACCATCTTCAGGACGCCAGGAGCAAGATCATCGCCAGCGGTTACCCGCTTGCGTTTTTCTTCCAGACGGGTATCAAAGATCTTGCGCAATTTCCCCCGCTGTTCCGCGAGCTGTTCGAGCTGCTGTTTGGCGGAATCATCACGCAAATTAATTTCACCCCAACGCTCACTGCCAACTGTATTAAGATAGCTCTTGTTGATCTTCGTCCCGGCCTCGATATCACCCGGGCCACTATCAGCAACACGACCACGCAGCAGCTTCTCCATACGCATGAGAATATCGCCTTCGAGAATCCGGTACTGATCATCGATATCCTTTTTCGCCTTCTCGAGTTCAGTTTCCTCTATCTGCAAAGCCCGCTGATCCTTATCGATACCGTCACGGGTAAAAACACGGACATCAATGACTGTGCCGGCCATACCCGAAGAAACACGGGCAGAGGTATCCTTAACGTCTGATGCCTTTTCACCGAAGATTGCACGCAGCAGCTTCTCTTCCGGTGTCAACTGTGTCTCGCCCTTCGGGGTCACTTTCCCGACGAGGATATCGCCCGGTTTAACCTCGGCGCCGATATAAACGATACCGGACTCATCGAGATTGGCCAGTGCCGTTTCGCTGACATTGGGAATATCACAGGTCACTTCCTCCGAACCGAGCTTGGTATCACGAGCAACGCAAGTGATTTCCTCGATATGGATAGAAGTATAACGATCTTCTTCAACGACACGTTCTGAAATCAGAATCGAATCCTCGAAGTTATAACCATGCCACGGCATGAAAGCAACAAGCATGTTCTGACCGAGAGCCAATTCACCATCATCGGTCGAGGAACCATCAGCAAGCACATCACCGGCAGCAATAACATCACCGGGAGAAACGAGTGGCTGCTGGTTGATACAGGTGTTCTGGTTCGAACGGGTGTATTTGGTCAGGTTGTAGATATCAACACCGGACTCTCCCGAACTGGCTTCTTCATCATTGACGCGAACCACAATACGCGCGGCATCGACAGCATCGACGATGCCGCCACGATCTGCTGTCACAGTGACACCTGAATCAACAGCAACAGCACGCTCCATGCCAGTACCAACCAAAGGCTTTTGGGCACGCAATGTCGGCACTGCCTGGCGCTGCATATTCGATCCCATCAAGGCGCGGTTGGCATCATCATGCTCAAGGAAGGGGATCAGCGATGCCGCCACAGAGACAATCTGTTTCGGCGAGACATCCATAAACTGGACATCTTCAGCCGAACGCATGGTAAATTCATCCTGGTGCCGACAGGAAACCAGGTCATCACTGAGCAAGCCATCTGCGTCAACATCAGCACTCGCCTGGGCAATCACAAAACGCCCTTCATCAATCGCTGAAAGATAATGGATTTCGTCACTCACCTTACGCTCGATAACCTTGCGATAGGGTGTTTCCAGGAAACCGTAGGCATTGGTACGGGCATAGACCGAAAGCGAATTGATGAGACCAATATTGGGCCCTTCAGGCGTTTCAATCGGGCAGACCCTGCCGTAGTGAGTCGGATGGACATCACGCACCTCAAAGCCAGCACGCTCTCTTGTCAGGCCGCCCGGGCCAAGCGCAGAAACACGGCGTTTATGCGTCACTTCGGAAAGCGGATTATTTTGATCCATGAACTGTGACAACTGACTGGAACCAAAGAATTCCTTGACCACTGCTGTCACTGGTTTGGCATTCACCATATCCTTTGGCATCAGGCCATCGGCTTCGGCTGTTGTCAGGCGTTCACGGACGGCACGTTCGACACGCACCAAACCGACACGAAACTGGTTTTCAACCATTTCACCGACACAACGAATACGACGATTACCAAGG
>JALWQD010000182.1 GCA_026994735.1 Gammaproteobacteria bacterium
GTCTGTAGTTGTATACCTTGCTTACGTAAAGCTGCTGTCAGCGTTACATCACCACCATTGCCCATACTCACCGCCTGGTCAAAGCTGTCGGAACTGATACCCGAGGCATCATAATAACCTTGCAAAAACTTGTTCCAATAGGGAATGGCTTCTTTTTCAAGACTATAAACAACCTTGCTGACAAAGGGCAAAGGCTTTCCAGCATCGACCAGCAATCCTTTTTCCTCATCACCAGCAGCCCCGGAAAGAGGATAATTTTCACCATGAAATTCGGGGTTTTTCTCCAGAACCATGCGCTGGTTAGGGTCGTTCATGGTCAACATATAGGGGCCACTGCCAAGTGGATACCAGTCGAGACTGAGATTGCGCTCGGCCATTCCCTCTTGCGCATAAAATTTTTCCACTTCAACAGGCAGCGGCGCAAAGAAGGGCATCGCCAACCAGTAAAGTAACTGCGGATATTTACCATGAACCTTAATACGATAGGTATAACGATCAATAACCTCCGCACCGGCAAAGGGGTAGCGGTCAATATCCAGCCAGCCCTTCCGTTCGCCCTGCTGCTGGTATACTTGTCGCAATTGCTTGCCCAAATCAGCAAGGCCAATAATATAATCACTCATCAGGCCAAAGATGGGTGATAGCACTTGCGGGTGCGCCAAGCGACGGATCTGGTGGACATAGTCGGCAGCAACAACCTCACGGCTGCCAAGATAGTCAAAATCACCCAGGACATTGATTTCTAGCGCCTGTAAACGTCGCTCATCAAGATCGCCATAACGCAACTCACCCTGTTCGTCACGAGCAAAGGCCGGATGTGGCTGATAGTGCATTCCTGGTTGAATGTGGATGTCGTAGCTGCTGTAGGCAATCAGCGCATCATCGGCCCCGGCAGGCAAAGCCTGGCCCTGACGATCGAAGTAGTGTGCCTGCGGCAGCCTGGTCGCGGAAAGTGGTATTAACTGATAAGGACGTTTAAGGTAATGGTACTGTAATGGTGGCTCATAAATTTGGCCAATAAACATATATTCATTGGCACTGTAGGCCCGCGCCGGATCAAGATGCTTTGGCCGCTGCAAAAAAGACGAATAGAGAATATTGTCGCTGTCTTCCGCACTCGGATAGGGTGAGTTCCACGCCCTTTGCGCGAAGCAGGTAACGGGCCCGAGAGCGATCAGCAAGAACAGGAGCAGCGACAAGTGCTGTTGGCGGAACAAAGGTGGCATTCCTTCACTCAACATTGAAGACTGACAGTCAAATCAGATAAAAAGCTGTTGTTATCAAGCATTGTTATCAGTACAGTTGAATACCATAAGTATCCTGGTAGAAACCAATCAGCAGTAAGTCAGTGAACAGGTCGCCGCAGCGGCCTTCATATTAACAGCAAATCTGTCTCCAAGTCGTTACTGTAACGAACAGAAATACAACAACCAAAAAGGGGTAACAAAAATGGGATTCCTCAGTGGCAAAAAGGCATTGATCGTCGGTGTAGCCAGCAATCGTTCGATTGCCTGGGGCATCGCCAAGGCTCTCCACCGTGAAGGTGCCGAACTGGCATTCACCTATCAAGGCGAAAAACTTCAGGGCCGCGTAGAAAAATTTGCCCGTGAATGCAGTTCGGATATCGCCCTGCCCTGTGATGTCGGCAGTGACCAGCAAATCGAAGACCTTTTTTCGCGTCTCGATGACTATTGGGAAAACCTCGATATTATTATTCACTCCGTCGCTTTTGCGCCACGAGAAGAGCTTGAAGGCCCCTATCTCGATTGTGTCACTCGCGATGGTTTTCGCATGGCACATGAAATAAGCTCTTACAGCTTTGCCGCTCTGGCCAAGGCCGGTAATGCCATGATGGAGGGCAGCAACGGTGCCCTGTTGACGCTGTCCTATCTCGGTGCTGAACGAACAATCCCGAACTACAATGTCATGGGACTGGCCAAGGCCAGCCTGGAAGCGAATGTACGCTATATGGCCTCTGACCTGGGGCCCGATGGTATCCGGGTCAATGCAATCTCAGCCGGGCCGATCAAAACCCTTGCCGCTGCTGGCATTTCCGATTTTCGTCGTTTTCTCGAATACGGTGAACGGAATGCCCCTCTGCGTCGCAATGTGACCATCGACGAAGTCGGCAATGCCGCGGCCTTCCTCTGTTCTGACCTTGCCTCTGGCATCACGGGTGAAATCATGTATGTCGATGGCGGTTACAATACGCTGGGCATGGGACAACTTTGACCGCCTGATAACAAAGGCAGCCGGGCCATCTGGCTGCCTGTTTTCCCATCATGAACAGCCACTTTGTCAGCGACAAACTCTCGGAACGAGCACCAGCCCCTCGATCTGGCGACATAAAAGACAATATTATACTTTACAAGAATAAAATAACTAGTTGATTGTCATATAGATAACAAAAAATACAGCAAACACACCGAGAGACACTGATGAATCATAGACATGCTCTAATCCTGCTTATCCTGATCGCTACAGCCGTCATCCTTGGCGCCCTCTCAGGTTGGCTCTGGGGGCCGGCCATGCTTGAAATCGAATGGCTCGGCCATCTCTTTCTCAATACCCTGAAGATGATGATTGTCCCTTTGATCATTGCCGCCGTTATCAGTGGTATTGCCTCCTTGGGCGATATCAGGAAACTTGGACGTATCGGCTTCTCAACCGTCGCCTATTATGCCTCGACGACTGCTGTCGCTGTCGTTATAGGCCTCATCATGGTCAATCTGATCCAGCCTGGCGCAGGCATTGATCTTAGCTCGGCAACGACACCTGAGAGAATATTGAACAAGGAACCTGTTGCTATCAGTGATATCTTGCTGTCAATGGTTGACCCCAATATCGTCTCGGCTGCTGCCGAAACACGCATCCTGCCACTGATTGTCTTTGCTATTCTCTTTGCTGCGGCACTATCGACACTGGGGACAATCGGACGCCCTGTCCTCGCGTTCTTTAATGGCGTCAATGAAGCCATGATGAAGATGGTTATCTGGTTGATGTATCTGGCCCCGCTGGGTATCTTTGCCCTCGTCGCCAGCCGTCTCGGCAAAGCGGGGGGTGGCGACGCTTTCTTTGCCCAGCTATCTGCTGTTGGCTGGCATGTCGTCACCGTCATCAGTGGTCTCGCCGTTCATTTTTTGTTCCTGCTGCTGGTACTGATATTCATCGCTAAACGCGGCCCGGAGTATTTGATATCAATGATGCGAGCGCTACTGACTGCCTTTGGCACAGCCAGCTCCTCGGCAACATTGCCCTTGACAATGGAGTGCGTGCGCGAAAGTGGTGTTGATCAACGTGCCGTACGCTTTGTCTTACCGCTAGGTAGCACCATCAATATGGATGGTACAGCACTCTATGAGGCTGCCGCTGCAATGTTTATTGCGCAGGCGTATGGCATCGACCTCAGTATGGGTCAGCAGGCAATCATTTTCGTCACCGCCACACTGGCGGCAATCGGTGCTGCAGGCATTCCTGAAGCGGGTTTAGTCACTATGGTCATCGTTCTCTCTGCTGTTGGCTTGCCAATTGATGGGATTGGTCTGTTATTGGCTGTCGACTGGTTTCTCGATCGCTTTCGCACAGCCATCAATGTCTGGGGAGATTCAGTCGGCGCAGCCGTCATTAGCCGGATCATACAGCCAACAGAAGAATCAACACTGGCAGCCGCTCAGCAACGGCCAACCATCACTGACAGTTAGCGAAAACAGGACTCTGTTGACGAAGGATTTACCTTTCTTCAGCCAGTCAAAATGTAGCCAAAGCGTAAACGGACCCGCAGGCGCCTGAAATTCTCTGGCGCACACATATCCGGACAGATAACGAGATACACCGGCCAGCGACGCAAACCTTTAAGACCGATTACGAGCAGACGCGGATGGACGAAAACATCCCCCTGGATAATCACCTGTGAGCACTGGCCGCCGGCCTGAGTAACCAGCAAACGGCCATCAGAACACCAGTGCAAAGCACAAATCGCCAGTTTGTCCCGGCGCAGCGCATGAAACCTCAATGTTGACCAGGCACTGATGCTCACTGCCAACAGCAAAACGATGCTGGCAATTGCCGGCAACCCCAACCAGGGTAAGGGTAAAATCACCAACAGATGACAACTGAACAAATATATAAATAACACCCGCGATGAACGCAGCGTTAAAAAAATATCTGGCCAGGCACGTTGGTTCATCATCACATTCCCTGTCGATGAAAAGAGCTCCAGAGCTTGCCCTGCCGACTCGCATAGAGAGCTAGCCGTTTGTCATTGCCTGCTTGCGAACCCTGTCAACCAATTGCGCCATCGCCGGATCCGAAGGCCTTAACTGGCCCATTAAAAACTCGAATAGTAATTGATCTGGGTATGCGAGCAAGCGAACAAAATCATGCTGCTGCCGTTCATCAAGCAAGGGGTAAGTATGGCGAAGAAAGCCCTCCAGCAGTAAATCCAGCTCGCGCATCCCACGACGGCATTGCCAGGCCAGTCGGGCAGGTATCAGGGCTGCATCTGTCATTATCTCACGGATAGCTTCTATTAAAATGACTGGCGCAATAAACGCTTTTTGATCTTGCCTATCGCAGCGGTCGGATTGAGTCCCTTTGGACAGACATCGACACAATTCATAATGGTATGGCAACGAAAAAGCTTATAGGCATCATCAAGTTCATTGAGCCGCTCCTCGGTCTTCTGATCACGACTGTCTTCGATGAAGCGACTGGCCTGCAGCAATGCCGCCGGACCGCGAAACTTTTCCGGGTTCCACCAGAAGGACGGGCAAGCGGTTGAACAGCAGCCACAGAGGATGCATTCATAAAGACCATCAAGACGGTCTCGCTCCTCAGGAGACTGCAAAAACTCGACTTCAGGCTCTGGATCAGTGACCTGCAAATACGGTTTCACAGCACGGTATTGACGATAAAAAGGTTCCATATCGACAACCAGGTCACGAATCACCGGCATACCGGGCAGAGGTCGAATACTGATCGGCTGTTCAAGAGCAGCAGCGGGTGTAATACAGGCCAGACCATTACGACCATTAATATTCACGGCATCCGAGCCACACACGCCTTCACCACAAGAACGACGAAAGCTGAGGCTTTCATCTTGCGCTTTGGCCGCTATCAGAACATCGAGCAACATGGCGTCTTCGGCCATACCGCTAATCAGGTATTCCTGCATTAACGGCTCTTTCTTTTCGTCAGGATTGAAACGATAGACCTGTAATTGGAAGTCCATTCAGTAGACCCTCGCCTTCGGTGGGAAACTGTCTACGGACAGCGGCTTCATCCGTACCGGCTTATAGTCCAGACGCCGCTGATCACTAAAGTAAAGAGAATGTCTGAGCCAATGGCGGTCATCCCGCTCGGGAAAATCGATACGGCTATGAGCACCCCGGCTTTCTTCACGCGCCAAGGCAGAGGAAACGACCGCGAGTGCAATCGCCATCATGTTTTCCAGTTCCAACGCCTCGATACGAGCGGTATTAAAGACCTGACTAAAATCATGGAGCGTCGCCTGTTGTAAACGGTCATGCAGGGCGCTGACTTTCTTCAATCCCTCACGCATGACATCTTGCGTGCGAAAAACACTGCAGTAATCCTCCATGACCTGTTGCAATTCATCACGTAACTCGGCAACCGACTCGCCGCCGCGATCGCGCGCATCCCAGCGGGCCAGGCGAGACAGAGGTAATTCAAGGCTTTCTTTCGCTAATTCACGGTGGTAACGGGTTTCGCGCAATTGCTCAACAATATGAATACCGGCAGCACGACCGAAAACAACAATATCCAACAGCGAATTACCACCCAGTCGGTTACCACCATGGACAGACACACAGGCGCACTCACCGACAGCAGAGAGACGGGGCACCGCCCACCGCGCAGTCCGTCGTCACGACGACCGGACCTGGGCACCCCGGTTAATGGAGACCCAGCACGTCCAATAATGAA
>JALWQD010000183.1 GCA_026994735.1 Gammaproteobacteria bacterium
TTGTGGCCGAGTCCGACGAGGTGGAAATCGCCGAAGTGCGCGCCCCTCGGGTGCGTAAGCCACGGATGCGGCGCTATAAAATTCAAGAGGTTATCAAGGTTCGGCAAATTCTGCTGATCCAAGTGGTGAAGGAAGAGCGCGGCAATAAAGGCGCTGCCGTGTCGACTTATCTCAGTCCCGCCGGTCGTGATCTTGTGCTCATGCCCAATAATCCCCGCGCAGGTGGCATTTCCCGCCGCATTGAAGGAGAAGATCGCAGCGATCTGCGTGAAATCATCGCCAAACTCGAAATTCCGGACGGTATTGGCGTTATTATCCGTACTGCCGGTGTCGGCAAAAGTGAGGAAGAGATCAGTTGGGATCTCAGCTATTTACTGCAATTATGGCAAGCGATTGAAAAAGCATCCCATGAAAGGCCGGCGCCATTCCTGATCTATCAGGAAAGTGATGTCATTATCCGTGCTATCCGTGATTATCTGTCTCCGGACATCGGCGAGATCATTATTGATAACGCCAAGCTCCACAGCAAGGCAGAAGACTTCATGCAGCTCGTTATGCCGCATAACCTGCACAAGCTCAAGCACTATCAAGACAGCACACCACTGTTTACCCGTTTCCAGATTGAAAGCCAGATCGAGGCCGCCTTTCAACATGAAGTTCGCCTGCCGTCCGGCGGCTCTCTGGTCATTGATCATACCGAGGCACTGGTAGCGATTGATATCAACTCAAGCCGGGCAACCAAGGGTGGGGATATTGAAGAAACCGCATTGAACACCAACCTTGAAGCCGCCGATGAAATTGCCCGTCAGCTGCGCCTGCGTGACCTCGGTGGACTGGTCGTCATTGATTTTATCGACATGACGCCAAACCGCAATCAACGTGAGGTCGAAAATCGACTCAAAGCAGCCCTTGGCAGTGACCGGGCACGCATCCAGGTAGGGCGGATTTCACGCTTCGGCCTGCTCGAACTCTCACGCCAGCGGTTGCGTCCCTCGCTCGGCGAATCGGCCCATTGTGTCTGCCCACGCTGTAGCGGTCAGGGCGTCATTCGTAATGTCGAGTCCCTGTCTCTTTCGATTTTGCGCTTGATCACTGAATATGCCAATAAGGATGGCACTGCGCGTATTCTCGCACAATTACCTGTCAGTGTTGCCACCTATCTCCTTAATGAAAAACGAAAGGATATCATTGAGATAGAAAATAATCGTCAGGTTAGGGTTTATCTCATAGCCAACCCGACAATGGAATCACCGAATTACGAGCTCAGCCGTCTGCGCCGCGAAGAGTTACCGCGTGAAGACAGCACCAGCTACGATATGATCGACAATAAACCCGCTGAAGACCTGGAGGAAATGTTACTGCATGGCAACCGCCCACCGCAGGAAAAACCAGCGGTTTCTGGCATTAAACCCAGCGCCCCTATTCCACAGCAGAATGAAAAGAATGCTGGTGAAGGCTTTATCAAGCAACTCTGGTCCAGCCTGTTTGGCGGTGCAAAAACGGCTGACAGCAAGGGCAACGAGAAAAAACGTGAAAAACCCAAAAAGGCCACGGATAGCAACAACCGCGATAGCCAGACGAATAAAGACAAGAGTAATAACGAACGTCGCAATAATAATTCCAGCAATGAACGCCGCCGTAGCAATTCCAGCAATTCCCGTCGTGGACCTGGACGCCGTTCAGGTGGGCGGAGAAATAACCGCAATGATAACAATGCCGCTGCGACGGGAAACACCAACACGGTGACTGAGACTCAAGCCTCCAGCCGCCAAGGGACAACGGCTGACAATCAGGCAATGACCAGCAGCGAAAATACAACCTCCACAACACGCCCTGAGACAGAGAAAGGTAATCAGCAGCCAGCATCCAGCAGTAGCGGACGCCGCCGCAGTCGTGGGCGGCGTGGACGTGGCGGCCGGCAGAACCCACGCTCGGATCAAAATCGCAACAATACACAGAGCGAACAAAGTCATGCAGACAAAACAACTGTCGCCACAGGGGGAGAAACAGCTGGCCAGACCGCAGTCGCCACATCAGGCGCTACTGCTGCCCATGCCCATAAAGCACCTACTGAGCGCACAGAGACGCCCCCATTAGTGACGCCGGCAGCACACGCGGGCAACAGCAGCCCGGCAACCACAGCGCCTGTTACCACTCAACCGTCGGCAGCGACAAACAAGCCGCCGCAAGCGGGCAAGGCGACAGCAGAAAGCACGCCTTCTGCGACAACCAGGACCAGCACTGCGCCAGTGGCACAAAGACCACAAAGCAACCCGCCTGCAGCTCCGGCGCAAGTAGCCACAACGCCGTCAACGGCTGTCCCCGTGCCGGTGGCGGCAACAGAAAAGAAAGCAACTGCAGCGACAAAAACGTCCGCATCTGCAAGCAGTGCCGGCAAGGTGACAACAACACCAACGAGCACGGATAGCCAGAAGGATTAACACTGCCAGCGAGCAGGGGGCTTGTTCGCCCCCTGCTCGCTGCCCAGCTTGCTCTTGTACAACAACAGCACAAATCTATGAGCAGGGTCATCAGCGCCTATATCGGCGTTATCATCATCTGGTCCACTACGCCATTGGCGATTCAATGGAGCGTCATGGGCATGGCTTTCCCTGTTGCCCTGGCGAGCCGTATGCTACTGGGCCTGGGGCTATTACTGCTTTATCTGCGCCTGCGTCGGCAACCTCTCTATTGGCACCATCAGCACTATCCTGCGTACTTGGTCAGTGGCCTGTCTGTTTTCTTCGCTATGACAATTGTTTATTGGAGCGCCCAATATATTCCCTCAGGCTGGATCGCCCTGCTGTTCGCTTTAGCACCCTTTATGACCGGAATAATTAGCTGGCGATTACAGGCAGATCGAGTGCTGTCCTTGACAACCATCATAGCGCTACTGCTCGCCTTTGCCGGCTTGTTGGTCATCTTTGCTGAAGGACTGGAACTGGGAAGTAATGCCTGGAAGGGTATATTGGGCATCATTGTCAGCACAGCCATTCACAGCTTTGCCGCCGTCCTTCTGAATGGTATGGGTACGAAAACATCGGCCGTCGCAACCACCGTCGGCGGGCTGATCATCGCCAGCCCGCTATTTATCCTGCTGGCAGTTTTTTTCGCCGCTGAACCAGGCCTACCCACTGACCGGCGAGCATGGGCGGCCGTCACTTATCTCGCTATCTTTGCCTCGGCAATAGGTTTCCCCCTCTATTTCTATATTCTCCAACACCTCAGTAGCACGACAGTGTCCCTGCTAACGCTTATCACGCCCGTCACGGCCTTGCTGCTGGGTCAGTACTTAAACGATGAAGTGATCGTCACCCGCATCTGGATTGGTGGCATAATGATTCTCGTCGGCCTGGGCCTCTATGCCTTGTCACAGCAACACGCTAACAAGAAAAGCCCGCCATCGGCAGCGACATCAACTGAACCATCAAAGCCCTAATCCCCGCGAGGTGTTATACACTATGAATTACTACAGTTTGATCCTTGCCCTGCTCAGTCTTGCTGGCTTCGCAGTCATGATTTGGGGAATCATCGGCTGGTTGCAGACAAAAAAACAGCGGGCCTGGCCGAACACACAGGGGAGCATCACCCATGCCAGCGCTGGCGACGACCTGCTACCGGATATTCGTTATCGTTATCAGGTCAGCGGCAAGGAATATAATAACCAGTTGCGCTTGCCATCGGCTACCGAGCCCAGTGAAGAGTTAAATCAGTCACTGCTGAAGCGCTATCCTGCCGGCAGTCCAGTAGATGTCCGTTATGATCCTGATACACCGGACAATGCCTCGATCGGTGAAGGCGATCATGCCGCCGACTGGCTCATCATCGCTATCGGTCTGTTGGGCTTCCTGTTTGGCACCTATGCCCTGCTCAGATAAAGGCAATTGAACCACGATAACGGAAGCTAGTGGGTTGGCTTGGCAGCCACAGAGAAAGCTCGACTAGCCTACTCTGACATCTGTAGCTCTTTCATGAAATCGATATAATCAAGATAATAGACTAATGTCACCCGCAGCTCTTCGATCCGCTGCAAGCGATCAGCACAATCACTGTCACATTGACGGAGTCCCTGTTCAACAGCCGCATACTCATTGGCAACAATTACTCTCAGACTATCGCGATCCGGCCAGTTAGCATAATAACCATTGACTAAATCCTTGCAGGCGGGGCTTTCAAGAGCCTCGGCACCGTAATCGTTAAGCCAGCTGCCGCATTGATCAGCATGCCCGACGAGTACTGCCAGCTTGGCAATCAGCGCGGTATAATCCAGAGGCTTTGTTGCACCACTCTGCTCAGCAGCCGTCACCTGGCCAACAGCGAGCAGCGCAGCCAGCAACAACGTACAAGAAGAGCGTTTAAACATCATCAATACCTCAAAACAGAGCCAATAAGCCGCTTATGATAGCCTTGCATGGGCGATGAAGCCAATATCATCGCCCCATTATTTAAGAATGATAATGGCGTAACATCTTTAATGAGCGGGCGGCTGCTCAAACTCCGGCAGCGGCTCATCAAGGCTTGCCGGATCTTCGTGGATGATCACTTCGGCATCGGGGTAAGCGGCAATGACGCTGGACTCGACATCATCAGAAATAAGATGGGCCTGGAGTAAAGTGAGATGGTCATCAAGCTCTAAATGAAGCTGGATAAACACCTGCCTGCCCGAACGCCGGGTGCGCAAATCGTGCATGCCACGAACAGCCTCATGAGCACAAACAATCTTTTCAATCGCCACCCGGTCATCATCTGGCAATTCCCTGTCCATCAGGTGTTCAATCGCTTCTTTGGCAATTCCCCAAGCACTGTAGAGGATAAAGATGACAATACAGGCGGCAAACAGGGGGTCAAAACCAGGCCAACCATTAACGGCCAACAGCAAGGCAACAATAACGCTGCCATTGACCATCAGGTCAGCAGAATAATGCAGATAATCGGCTTTAATGGCTGTCGAGTTACTATGACGAATGGCATGACGCTGGATAGCTAACAACAACAGCGTCGCCAACATTGAAATGACCATTACGGCAATCCCCATGCCGGCCATTTTGATAGTCTGCTCATTGAGCAAGCGGCTTATGGCTTCGAGAAAAAGAAAGCCTCCTGAGCCTACAACAAAGGCAGATTGCGCCAATCCCGCCAGTGCCTCCAGCTTACCGTGACCGAAACGATGCTCGGCATCGGCAGGTACAAGGGCGTGGCGAACAGCCAGTAATGTCACAATCGAGGCCAGGATATCCAGTGTCGAGTCGATCAATGAAGCCAGAATACTGACCGAATCGGTGGCCAGCCAGGCATAAAATTTAATGATAATCAGGGCGGCAGCAATTGATACAGAGGCGTAGGTCGCACGACGCATCAAGCGCTCGCTATAAGCGCGATCTTCGTCCTTTGATCGTTGATAACTATTCATTGTCACGGCGCAATTGCAGATCCACCCGGCCTTGTTCATCCATCTGCATACGGACTTCTATCGGTTGGCAACAGACATGACAGTCTTCGATGTAATCGCCCGCTGACTGACTGCGATCAATTTCAATCTCGATCACTTCCGAGCAATAGGGACATTGACAGGCAATCGACTCAAGGGGATTCAATGTCTCACTCCGAATAAGAATATTGCCATCAAGGCCGCTGGCCAACACAACAGAAAGCTGGTGCCGGGGACGGGACTTGAACCCGTATGGCATTTCTGCCGTCAGATTTTAAGTCTGATGTGTATACCAATTCCACCACCCCGGCCAGGGCTGGCTAGTTTAGCAAGCCACCACTATGCCGTCACCTAGATTGAAGGCAAAATGCGGCTAAAATCCGCTGACCATTAGCACATCCCCTGAAGAGTCATTATGATAGCCATCCGCTATGCCAATAATTCATTCAAAATCACAGCCAAAGCAGATACAGTTTGATGGCTTT
>JALWQD010000184.1 GCA_026994735.1 Gammaproteobacteria bacterium
ACCCATTGATATTGCCCTGGCTCCTGTGGTCGACAGTCTGCCACCCGAAATTCCTGTCGACGGTGGCGTCCTGTCGGCGATAGTCTGGAGTTTGCGGTTACGTTATTGGAGCTGGCGTGTTGATGATTATACAGGGCCAACGCCCGAGGTCCGTCTTTTTGTCAGCTATTATAATCCGGCTCTGACGCCGCGTTTGAGCCATTCAGCAGGTTTGCGCAAGGGTATGATTGGGGTTATCAAGGTGTTTGCCAGCAGACAGCATGTCGCCAGAAACAATGTCGTTATTACGCATGAATTGCTGCATACCTTGGGTGCCAGTGACCACTATGACCTGAAAACCAATTTGCCGAATTATCCGGAGGGTTATGCTGACCCTGGATTACAGCCTCGTTTCCCTCAGAAACGAGCGGAGATTATGGCCGGGCGCATTCCCATAAGTGCAGACAGGGCGATTATTCCTCCCGGATTAAGCAGGACTGTTGTCGGCAGCAAGACCGCCGCCGAGATTAACTGGCGCTGAGAGGGTTTATCCTCAAGCGCAGTAGCGTCTGACACCGCCTTCCAGAATGGTCGTTTGTATGCCTTGCTCGGCAAGCAAGAATGAGGCGGTCATACTGCGGCGAGGTGATTCGCAGCAAATGATATAACGGCGTTGGGGGTCAAGTAACTGAGCGGTTTGTGGCAGGACACTGAGTGGTAAGTTGATGCTGTCAGGCAGGTGTCCTTGTTGATAAACACGGGCAGAACGGACATCAAGCAAGATGCTCTTTTTGTTGTCGCAACTCTCTTCAACTTCTGTCAGCGACTGCCAATTGACATAAGGACGTACGAGCAGGCTCAGAAATTCACCTTTGTCCAAGCGTAGCAACGTCGTATCCTGCAATGCTGTGACTGTATGGGTATAGGGCAAGTTTTCGATTAATGCGCCTTCACCGAAACCAAAACCTTTTTGGCGTACAGCGACAATGGCATGACGGCCATGCGATCCACAGCGTCGGGTTATCCGGCAGCGCCCTTCGGCGATGAAATAGTAGTGTTCACCCGGATGACCTTCTTCAATAATATTCTTCCCGGCATTGACTTCCTGCGGGTTGAGGCGACTGCTGAGGATGTTGCGTAGTGTCTCCGGCAGGCCATTGAGCAGGGGGGTGGGCAGGTCACGCAGCAGGTCACCCGGTGTGCGCCCACGGGTAGCAACAATCTCTTTTCGCTTGGGCCCCCACCAGTTGACAGCAGCTGTTGCTGCTGGGCTCCCGGTTGTTGATGCGGGGACAGGTCGAAGTGAGGTTGCGCCAACAATCTCCTGCATTTTGTTGCGCTCAATAGACATGATGGTGGCGCTCGTTGTCGCTTGCGCAGTGACCTTTCGGGGGTTGCCCGGTGCTATCGGGTGGCAGGCGTCATCATCGGCTGCGCGGATGATTTTCGGCGTCTCGCCGAGGCCGCTATAGAGTAGCATTTGGCCGGAAAGCAGAAAATAACTGAGTTTGTCTTCATCGCCACACTGAAACAAGAAATTGCCGGGCGTCAGGCGGTGAATTTTCGCATCAGGACGCAGGCATTCGATCTGCTTACGTAAATGCGGGTTAAGGTGAGCCAGAAGGTCGTGGTCTTTGGCTAGGTTGTGGCTTGCGGGCATGGAGTGGCCTCTGTTCGAGTCATCGGGTTTTGTCCCCTGTGCAGATGCCATAGAGGAGGGACAAATGTCGGTTTCAGCTTAGCGGCAGAAACAGTCGTGACTTGAGCTCTGATCAGGCTGTTTCAGTCCGGGGCTGGTCGCAGTACTTGTTTGTAAGGTATTGTATTATTTTGTTAAAAATGGTTTTTGTGGTGAGTATTGCTCCGGTTATTGTTCAACGGGTGCCGAAGACGACAATGGTTTTGCCGTGGGCACTGATCATGTTTTGTGTTTCCAGGCTCTTGAGAACACGCCCGGCCATTTCTCGGGAGCAGCCGACAATGCGTCCCAACTCCTGACGGGTGATGCGGATTTGCATGCCATCCGGGTGCGTCATGGCATCCGGTTCCTTGCAGAGGTCGAGGAGTGTCTTGGCGATGCGGCCGGAGACATCCATGAAGGCGAGACGACCGACCATGCCACTGGTACGGCGCAAGCGCAGGGCCATTTGGCTGGCAAGTTCAAAGAGAATGTCAGGCTCTTCGCTGGCAAGGCGGCGAAAACTATCGTAATGAATCTCCCCGATTTCACAAGCAACGCGGGTTCTTATCCAGGCGCTGCGTCCTTCCTGCTCGGCATCAAACAAGCCCATTTCGCCAAAGAAATCACCAGCATTCAGGTAGGCGAGGATAATTTCCTTGCCTTCGTTGTCCTCGTGCAATACGGCCACTGATCCGCTGACAATATAATAGAGTGACTCCGGTTGATCCCCGGCATGGATGAGAACGCTGCGCACAGGGTAACGGCGGCGGTGACAATGATGGAGAAAACGCTCGATCGTTTCGTTATTGAGCGACTTCTTCTTCCTGATCATGAGAGTAAACCTCGCAAGTGTAGTGAGCTGTTTTGATCATATTGATGCCCTTAATCGCAACCTTGCGGGTGTTATGCTATGCATCAGAGAGGATATCGGCTGTTTGCCAAAAAACCGAAGGCATTGCAGATAAAGCTTTGCTTAAGGTGTTTTTTTGTGCTGTTTCGGCGCTTGGGAGGCCCATTGATAATGGGTGTCCTGTTTTTCATCAGGAGGGTGAGTGCCCTCGGGGGGGGTTATGAAAGCTACAGTCAAATGGGTCGAAGAGGCGATGTTTGTTGGCGCATCGGGGAGTGGACATGCGTTGGTCATGGATGGGCCGCCCGATGGTGGCGGCAAGAATCTTGGCATGCGTCCGATGGAGTTATTATTGATTGGTAGCGGCGGCTGTACGGCCTATGATGTTGTGCAAATTTTGCGCAAATCACGCCAGCAAGTGACTGATTGCCAGGTTGAACTGAGTGCCGAACGGAGTGATGATATCCCCAAGGTCTTCACGCGGATACACATTCACTATACTGTCAGTGGTTATGCGATCAAGCCCGCTGTCGTTGAGCGGGCGATCAAGCTGACGGCAGAGAAGTACTGTTCAGCTTCAATCATGCTCGGGCAAATGGCAGAGATCACCCATGAATTCGAGATCGTAGATCTCGCTCAGAATTGAGTCGGGCCTGCATTGAACAGGGTTGGTTTTTTCCGCCTGTTTATTTCTTTCGTTGAAAGGAGGTTTTCTGATGAATATGGATGCCATAGAGCGGCCAGCCGGTCTGGCTGGTTTGCGTCATGTCGCTCTGTTTGTTGATGATCTTGCCGCTGCAGAAGGTTTTTATGTTGGCCTGCTCGGGATGATCGTTGAATGGCGACCGGATGCGGATAATGTCTATTTGACCTCAGGCAATGATAATCTCGCCCTGCATCGTCTGCAGACTGATGCTGCCATGAGTGGTACGCAGAGGCTTGATCATATTGGTTTTATCCTCCGTACTGCTGATGCTGTTGATGAGTGGCATGCATTTTTACGGCAAGCAGATGTTGTTATTTCAGCAGAACCACGAACGCATCGCGATGGTGCCCGCAGTTTTTATTGTCGTGATCCCAGTGGGGTTACGGTGCAGATGATTTTCCATCCTCCGATTGCTGCCTGGGGGGGGGGATGAAAAGGCGTCGCATCAAGTTACAGGGCTTTAATAATCTAACGAAAACCCTGAGCTTTAATATCTATGACGTTTGCTATGCCAAGAGTGAGGATCATCGCCGTCAGTACATCGAATATATCGATGAGGCCTATAATGCTGAACGATTAACACAAATTCTTGCCAATGTTGCTGATATTATTGGCGCCAAAATCCTCAATATTGCCCACCAGGATTATGACCCCCAGGGGGCCAGCGTAACGATACTGATTTCTGAAGATGCGACCGAGGATGTCCAGGCCCTGGCAAATAATGAATCTCCCGGCCCGTTACCCGACAGTGTCGTTACTCATCTTGACAAGAGCCATCTGACGGTACATACCTACCCTGAAAGCCACCCGGATAATGGTATCAGCACCTTTCGGGTCGATATTGATGTATCCACATGTGGCCGGGTATCGCCTCTGAAGGCACTGAATTACCTGATTCACAGCTTTGAGTCAGATATCGTCATCCTTGATTATCGTGTGCGCGGCTTTACTCGAAATGTGCGCGGCAAAAAGTACTTTATCGATCACAAGATCAATTCGATTCAAAATTATTTGTCGGCGGATACCCTGGCGCTTTACCAAATGATGGATGTCAATGTTTATCAGGAGAATATTTTCCATACGAAGATGATTCTGAAGGATTTTGATCTCAATGATTATTTGTTTGGTACGGGTATAGCGGATTTTAGTGAGCGGGAGAAGCGCCTGATCTTGCGGCGTTTACGGAAGGAAATGACAGAGATTTTTTACGGTAGAAACATCAGTGGGGGCAATATTTCCCGTTGACAGACAAGATCCTTAAATTTTGGCGGTACTATGAGTCATTATTTTTGCGGTCAGGTGCATCAGGCGCTTGATCGCAGCAGGCAGTTTGGCTGCTCCCGCTTCAAGGGCTGCTATTGCATGGTGTTGTTCATCAATCTTCATTTGTTCGAGGATTGCGCGGCTTTTGTCGTCACCGGCGGGCAAGGTTTGCAGATGTTCATTCAGATGACGGACAACCTGGTTCTCTGTTTCGACAATAAACCCCAGACTCCAGCGATCACCGCAGGCTCCGGCCAGGGTGCCTATCAACAAGGAACCGCAATACCAGACAGGGTTGAGATAGCTGGTGTGACTGCCGAGTTGATAGCAACGCTGTTCACACCAGGCAAGATGGTCATTTTCTTCGATGGCGGCCCGTTCCATGCGTTCACGCACCTTGTCCAAACGTGCACTCAACGCCTGACCCTGGTATAGGGCCTGGGCGGCAACCTCGCCGGCATGATTGATGCGCATGAGTGCGGCGGCCTGCTGACGTTCCTTTTCGCTGAGTATTCCTTCCGGGATTTTATCGGCAGGATCTGGCCGCTCACTGGTCTGTGGCCGGCCAAAGACTGTTCGCAGTCCTCTGTCGATTTGCAGTAATAGGGTATCGGTAGGAGTGTAATCTCGCTCATCCATGTCAAGAAGACTACCTTGCACGCTTGCGATTGTATAGTTTGTCCCTTTTCAATACGGGGAAAATTGCCCTCTGTGTCTTCTGCGGGAATATTCGTGGCTCAGTCATGCCGCTTACGATAGAATGGCCTGTAGACGCTACAGAACCCATAATGACCGCTGGAAGGAGATGGCGCTATGAGCCGCAACGAAGCACAATTCAACATGATCGAGCAACAGGTTCGGCCCTGGGAAGTCCTGGATCAGGATACGCTGGATTTGCTCGGTCGATTGCCACGTGCAGACTTTGTCCCGGAAGGTTACCACGAGCTGGCCTATGCCGATATGGAAATTCCTCTTGGCCAGGGCGAGCATATGATGCGGCCGATACTTGAAGGCCGGTTGTTACAAGCCCTGGATTTACATGCGACTGACAAGGGCCTGGAAATTGGTACCGGTAGCGGCTATCTGTCGGCCCTGATGGCGAGTTGTATCCAGCAATTGACCAGTGTCGAGATCCATAGATCATTAAGCGAGAAGGCGGGCCAGCGCTTGCACGCCCAGGCGATTACCAATGTGTCACTGGTGGTTGGCGATGCTGCTCAGGGTTGGGGCGATGGGAAGGAGCTTTATGATGTTATAGCTGTCACAGGTAGCTTGCCGGTGATGCCGGAAGCGTTGCCAAAACTGCTCAACAGGGGCGGGCGCCTTTTTGCTATTGTTGGCCAGTCGCCGATCATGGAGGCGGTTCTCATAACACGTGTAGCCGATGCTGACTGGCAGCAGGAAACTCTTTTTGAGACAGACTTG
>JALWQD010000185.1 GCA_026994735.1 Gammaproteobacteria bacterium
CAATGACTCAGATGGGCTTTCATCTCAATGACAAAGCAGGTGATTATGCGACGATTCATCAGGCTTTGCTCAGTGGCCTGCTTGGACATGTAGCCCGCCGCCATGAGGATGGCGATTACCTCGGTGCTCGTGCCGTGCGCATGCAAATTTTCCCGGGCTCGGCATTGAGAAAAAAAAGTCCTGGCTGGCTGGTTGCCGGTTTGTTGCAAGAGACGAGTCGACTGTATGCCCATACGGTAGCCCGTATTGAAGCGCATTGGGTCGAGACCGTGGCGCCTGAATATTTGCTGCGTAAACACGTTTTTGAGCCTCATTGGGAAAAGCGCCGTGGTCAGGTTGTTGCCTATCAGCAAGTGACACTTTACGGACTTCAGCTCTGTGCGCGCAGGCGAATATCCTTTGCCAGCATCGATCCGGAACAATGCCGGAAGATTTTTTTGCAAGCGCTGGCACAAGGGGCTATCGATAAGCGTGGGCTTCCCTTTATTGCCGAAAACCAGCAACTGCTGGCATCTTTGTCCGTCGTTGAAGACAAGCTGCGTCGACGTGGCTATGTCATCGATGATGTCCTGTTGGCTGAATGTTATGGTCAACGCTTGCCAGAAAATATTTTGGATGTGCGCGCATTGCAGCGCTGGTGGCGACAGGCCGGTGAAGAACAGCAACGGGTGCTCTTTCTAAGCCGTGAAGAACTGCAACGGCAAGATAATGATGCTGCGGACAATGACGGCTTTCCCGATGAATGGTTGCTTGAGGGGATAAGTTTGCCCTTGCGTTATCATTTTTCTCCCGGTGACGAGGAGGATGGGGTGACTCTGCGGGTTCCCGAAACGATTCTTGCCCGTTTGACGGATGAACAGATCGAATGGCTGGTGCCTGGCTTGTTGCAGGAAAAGGTCAACCTATTGATTAAGCGTTTGCCAAAGTCCTTGCGGCGACGTTTTATTCCTGCCCAGGAATTCGCCATTGCCTGTACACAGGCGCTGGTTTGGCGGCAGGGTGAATTGTTGCCATCGCTGACCGCACAGCTGGCACGTATGACCGGGGTTGAGGTGCCCCAGGATGCCTGGCAGTGCGATAAGTTACCGCCGCATCTGCAGATGCGGGTGGAAGTGCTTGATCGCCAGAGTAAGGTCATCGCTGCTGGCCGCAGCTTATCGGCATTACAAGGTGCGGATGTACCGGCAAGGGCGTCTTTAGCGGTCGCTGGGAGGGAAGATATTGATGGCACCTTTTCGCCCTTGCCGATTGAGCGCTGGTCAGACATTCCCGCACTGACTTTGCCGCTTTCACAGGAAAAAATACTGGCCGGCATGCGCCTGACCTTCTATCCGGCCCTGGTGGTGCAAGGGAGGAAGATCAATCTCTGTCATCTGGAGGATGCGCGGGTGGCTGAAGAAGCGCATCGTAAAGGTATTATTTGTCTGCTGGCGAAGGCTTTGAGTGCTGAATTGAAGCGCTTATGGCAGAGACTTCCTGAGCGCCAAAAATGGTCATTGATCTATAGCCGGATTGGTTCACTATCTGAATTGCAGTGGCAATGGTCGCTAGCGCTTTGTCGTGAGTCACTGGCTGAAAGTACGTTGCCACGAGATGGTCTGGCCTGGGAAGCCTGTTTTGCTCTGGTGCGTCAGCGTTTATCGGCTGTTGCCGATGAGTATGATCGTTTATTGATGGATATTCTTGAACGCTATCGCAGGATTGGCAAGCAAATGCGTCAACTCAGTAGCGCCAACCACTTGCAAGCAATGACGGACATTCAGGGTCAGTTGCAGTTTTTGATGGTGCATGGTTTTGTCGAGCGTGTTCCCTTGCAACGCTTACGCCATTTCAGCCGCTATTTGCAGGCAATACTTTTACGCCTGGAAAGATTACCCTTGGCGCCCGATAAGGATCGTGAACGGTTGCTTGTCGTTTCGCCTTTGGTGCGCCGTGCTCGACAACGCTGGCCCGATGTTCATGCGGCTTTCAATGATGAGGTTTATTGGTTGATCGAGGAACTGCGTGTGTCCTTGTTTGCCCAGCCATTAAAGACAGCAGAGAAAGTTTCGCCGAAAAAAATTAAAGAAATGCTGATATGAGAGCCGTTTTATGGCTGACCCTCTGGATATTGGCGGGGACGGTTTTTGCGGCGTCATCAGCACAGCGATTTATTGGTATGGATGTTCCTGGGAGTCACCCCGAACGCAGCGCAATCTATACGACAGCAGCCGTTGAACCCGGCTACGGTGACCATGTTCGCCAGCCACTTTCTTTTCACCCACTTATTGAGACAGGGTCATGGTTTGGCAATGTCCTTGTCGGCGGTCTTGTTGATGCCCAGGGGCGGCCATTACTTGATCATTCGCGGGCCAGTGCCCGACCCCTCCCTTATCTGTCAGGTATGCCGGATGGCAGCACACTGCTTTCTCCGCCCAAGGGGCTTGTCGCCTTTGCCGGCGTTCGCAGTCAGGTACATTTGCTCTTGACCCAATTTGAGTCCGTTACCCGCGATCGTTCAGGCAAGCGTCCGCGCGGTCGTTTGCCGATGTCTTTGGCTCTGACCGTGCTCGCGGAGGATGCCGTCAGTGGTCAGTTGCATGCCATCAGCTATCGTCCGCTGGATATGTCCTCAATAGGCGGTTTATGGACGCCTTGTGCCGCTGGAGAAAGTCCTTGGGGAACACATTTGGGCGGCGAGGAATACGAGCCGGATGCCCGTATATATGAGCGTGATCCGGATAATTCAGCGGTCACTGGCATGCAACGGCTTTATGGTTTGCCAGCAGACTCTCGTTCATCGGCATACGGTTATGGCCACCTTTTTGAAGTGGCTATCGATAAACATTTGCAGGCGCGGTCGTCGCGCCGTTATGCCATGGGGCGATTTTCTCATGAGATTGCTGTGGTGATGCCTGATCAACGGACTGTCTATATGACCGATGATCATGATCAGGGTGTTCTGTTCATGTTTGTAGCTGATCGCAAGAGCGACCTCTCATCGGGGACGCTTTATGCCGCCCGCTGGTATCAGATGGATGCGAGCGCGGGTGGTCGGGCACGTCTGGGCTGGCTGCGTTTGGGCCATGCCTCCGACAAAGAGGTGGCCGGCTGGGTGGCAACGACAGCTTATTCGGATATTTTTAATGGTGACCAATTACGTCCAGCGAAAGCACGGCAGGCCGCTTTTCTGGAATCACGGCGCTATGCTCGCCTGCTGGGTGCTACGGCAGAATTTAACAAGATGGAAGGGGTCGCTTTCGATGCTGATGGCCGCCGGCTCTTCCTGGCGATTTCTCGTATTGGCGGTGGGATGTTAGTAGAAAAAAAGAGGGTAAATGACCATATTCGCCTGTTGCCACAACCGACAGGAGCAATTTAGATGCTTGATTTGCTTGCTCGGGGTGGTTTTGATGGGCAAGGTCAGGCGATCGCAAGTCGCTGGGTAGCGCGTTCGATGAAGGCGGTTTTGAGCGGAAAAATGCTTGCCAGGATGGATGACCAAGGCAATCTCGCGGACACAGATAAAATTGCCAATCCCGATAATCTTGCCTACTCGAATGTTCTTCATACGCTCTTCATCGGTGAAGACTCAGCATTTCATTCGAATAATTATTTGTGGGCATTTAATTTTAATTATCAGTCACTTGAAAGGATTTTATCGGTTCCTGAAGGGGCTGAGGTTGCTGCTCTGCATGTTAGCCACAAGCTCCAGGACAGACCTGTTTTGATCGTTGGTTTTCAGCATGCGGGGGCTGTTAGCAGAAGCCAAAAACGTTTGTTTCCCGTTTTGTCTGAACAGGTGTCTCAGCGCTGGTCTGGTGGTCGTCGAGCCGTTGTTGGTTACATCAGCGGTTTATAAAGCGGTGGATATATTGTGGATTATTTAAAAAAAACACTATAATTCATGGAACTGTAATGTTTTTTTGATCGTTGACGTTATAATATGTGTGTAAGAGGCTTTTTCTGGTCGTCGATAGCTTGCAAATTTATTTGTTTTGCTGGCTCAATTGCTTAACGATCAGTGAAGGCGACTGAGGGCGCTTGGCACGATGCATGGGTGCGGTCAGGGTTTCATCCGTTGTTTCCTGGATGGTCAAACGGGTGGGTTTTTTCGGAAAAGTGTGAGGGTGTCGCTTTCCGGAAATAAGCAGCTTGGGGTGGGTTGATGTCTCCCGTTGATTTGCTTGCAGAACACAAACAATCGATTTCTCCTCCTGATTTTTGTGTCAGGCTCAATGCGCTTGTTGAGAAGCCGGGGGTTTCCATCAGCGATATCTGTGAATTGATTTCACAGGATGCGGAAATGAGTGACCGCCTGCTGCGCATTGCCAATAGCCCCATATTTGCTTTCCCAGCCCCGATCGACAGTATTCCTTCGTCGATTGCGATGATCGGTACGCGTGGCCTGCGTGACCTGGTGCTGGCATCTTCGGCTGTTTCAGCCTTTTCCAAGATACGTGCAGACCATGTTGATATGCGCGCATTCTGGCGCCACAGCCTGATGACGGGCCTGCTTGCCCGACAACTGGGGAAACGTGCACGTCTGCCCTATCTTGAGCCTCTTTTTGTGGCTGGATTACTGCATGATATTGGACTGTTATTGATGGATAGCTATTATTCCCATGTGGATGATGGTTTGGAATGCGTCATGGATGATGCTTTGCTGGCGCAGAATCACGCGACCCTGGCGCAGGTTCTCTTGGCCGATTGGGATTTGCCAGACAATATTTTGTTGCCTGTTGCCTATCATCACGATGCTAAAGAGGCCGGCGAATTCTCTCGCTATGCAGCTATTGTTCAGGTTGCCGACATGGCCAGCAGTGATGAAAATGCGGTCATACCTGACGAGTTATGGCATGTGGCCGGTATTTCAATGCATGATCTCAACGCCCTTTTGCCGCAAGTGTATGAGCAGGTCGATGGGCTCTTCCCTGTGTTCTTTGCCCAAGCGGCATAATTTTTACGGACTCTTTCTCCAGGTGTTCCTGTTTCAGGCTTGCATTAGGTGTTCCTGTTTCAGGCTTGCATTGCCTGGCAGCAGTCGCTGTTCCTGATAAAATCTTTATTGGCCGGACAGCAATGCTACACTTGCGTTTTTCAATAGCTTTCTTTCTCTTCACTTGACTTCAGGTGAGTAACCGCTGGTTTCCTTTTTTCATGATAGCTCGCTACCTGTTATGTCGTTTTTTATTCGTTGCCCAGTTGCTAACATTTATCTCAGGGTGTTTTGCTGCTGAATTCCGTGCCGGTGAAGTCTTGCTGGAAGTGTTGCCGCAGGTGACGGCGGCACGCATCATTAGGCGTCTGCCAGAAGCGCAATCGGCTGAAACGGTACGTCCCGGTTTACTGCGCGTTCGCCTTGCTCCCGGGGTGTCGGTCAAGGATGCCGTGGCACAATTGTCGGCCCGCGGTGATATTCTCCGCGTGCAGCCTAATTTTATCCGCCATATCCAGGTACTACCGAATGATCCCGAGTTCGGCAGGCAGTGGGGTTTGAGGAATGCCGGTGTGGTTAGGGGAGACAGCACGACAGTGGGGGCTGTTCAGGGCGCAGATATCTCGGCCACGCAGGCCTGGGATACGACAACAGGTGACCCGGCCGTAATCGTAGCTATTATCGATACAGGGATTGACAGCACACATCCGGATTTGATCAATAATCTCTGGACCGCAGCAGATGGTAGTCATGGCCACAATTTTCTTGATCACGGTGCTGCCAATGAAGTGAGTGATCTGAATGGTCACGGTACCCTGGTGGCGAGTGTTGTCGCCGCCGAGGGTAACAATGGCATCGGTTTTTCCGGTGTGGTTTGGCACTCGTCACTGATGGCACTGCGTGCATTTGATGAGAAC
>JALWQD010000186.1 GCA_026994735.1 Gammaproteobacteria bacterium
GGCATTTGCAGAGGCGCTCGATTCCTTCGCCCGCAGGCAGCGTCGTTTTGGTATGACCGGTGATCAAGTAGAGTCGCTTCGGGGTGCTTAAGCAACGTCTGCTGACGGCGGCTATTCTGATTCCCCTGTTTTTTTTCGGCGTCTTTTACTTGCCGACTGAACAGCTGTCACTGGTTTTTGCGGGTCTGCTGCTGATGGCTGCATGGGAGTGGGGCGGATTAATGGCCCTGTCTGCCGTTGGCCGCAGTTTCTACGTCGCGGCCTTTGCCTTGTCTTTGCCCGCTGCGGCCGCTCTTTTTACGCAACTGCCATTGTTTGTCCTCGGCATCGTCTTGCTGGTTTGGCTGTGTTGTATGTTCTACTTGCGGGGTTTTGGTGGAGAAAAGAAACCGAACTCAGTGCTAGAACGAATTTTTTTAGCCTTGCTGGGGCTGGTGGTATTATTGCCTACATGGCTAAGTCTGGTGACATTGCATGGCCAGGGGCGTTTTGGGATCGAATTATTGATTTATCTGATGTTGCTGGTTTGGGGCGCTGATAGCGGTGCCTTTTTCGCTGGCCGTCGTTGGGGGCAGCGACGGTTAGCGCCTAAGATCAGCCCTGGCAAGACCTGGGAAGGTGTCTATGGTGCCCTGGTAGCGGCGCTGTTGCTGGCTATGTTGGCAACAGTCTATTTTGGTTTTCGCGCTGAGAGGGCACTGATGTTCTCTTTACTCAGCATTGTCACCGTCTTGTTTTCGATTGTGGGTGACCTTTTTGAAAGCATGCTTAAACGTCGTCGTGGTATCAAGGATAGCGGCAATATTCTCCCAGGTCATGGTGGTATTCTTGATCGTATTGACAGCCTTACTGCAGCAGCACCTGTTTTTTGTTTTGGCCTTATTTCGCAGGAGTTTATTCTTTGATCGCGGTCACTATTCTTGGCGCTACGGGTACTATTGGAGTAAATACTCTTGATGTGCTTGCCCGACATCCGCAGTTGTACCGGCCATTGGCATTGACAGCGAATCAGGATGTTGACGGATTGTTTGGTCAGTGTTGTCAGTGGCATCCGGATTATGCGGTAATGGCTGATGCTGATGCGGCTGAGCGATTGCGGCAGAAACTGGCTGCCGAAGGTTCGTCAACAACGGTACTTGCCGGTGTCGACGGTCTGACTCGCGTCGCAGCTTTACCCGAGGTTGATTGCGTCATGGCAGCTATCGTAGGTGCGGCAGGTTTATTGCCCACTTTGGCTGCGGTTCGCGCCGGCAAGCGTGTACTGCTGGCAAATAAAGAGGCGTTGGTCATGTCAGGGGAACTGTTGATCGCCGCCGCAGAGAAACATCAGGCTGTGCTTTTGCCCATTGACAGTGAACACAATGCGATTTTTCAATGCTTGCCTGATGAACAACGGCATGACATGGGCGCAGCCGGGATGCGTCGTGTCTTGTTGACCTCTTCCGGCGGTCCCTTCCGAACCTTTCCACCTGAACAGTTGGCTAACGTCACGCCGGAGCAGGCCTGTGCCCATCCCAATTGGGTGATGGGGCGCAAGATCTCGGTCGATTCCGCGACAATGATGAATAAGGGACTGGAAGTGATTGAGGCCTGCCATCTGTTTGCCATTACCGCTGAGCAAATTGAAGTTGTTGTGCATCCACAAAGTGTTATTCACTCAATGGTTGAATATATTGATGGCTCTGTTCTCGCTCAGATGGCAACGCCGGATATGCGTGTGCCGATTGCACATGCCTTGGCCTGGCCAGAGCGTATAACGTCAGGAGCCGATAATCTCGACGTGTTTGCGCTTGCGCAACTGACCTTTGAAAAAGCGGATGAGCAGCGTTTTCCCTGCCTGCGCCTGGCCTATTCGGCAGCACGTGAAGGAGGGACGGCGCCGGCAATATTGAATGCTGCCAATGAGGTTGCTGTCGCTGCCTTTCTGGCCGGGAGTCTGCCTTTTACGGCCATCGCAGACGTTGTCGAAATGACAACCCAGCAGCTGTCGTCTGAGGCGGCAGTGGATATCGAAACGGTCATTGCCGCAGACCTTCAGGCACGACGCACAGCAGAATCAATACTGCCCGCTTTGGCAAGGCAGCTCTGATGAGTGAATGGATGACTTCACTGTTCTCTTTTATTCTCGTCATTGCTGTGCTCGTGACGGTGCATGAATTTGGTCATTTTTGGGTTGCTCGCAGACTCGGTATCAAGGTGTTGAAGTTTTCGATCGGTTTTGGCAAGCCATTATTGCGTCGCCGTGGCGGTGACACAGAATATGTGCTCGCAGCCATTCCCTTGGGCGGTTACGTCAAGATGCTTGATGAGCGTGAAGGTCCTGTTGCAAAAGAAGAGCTTGCGCGCGCCTTTAACCGCCAGACCTTGGCTGTTCGTTCCGCAGTCGTGCTGGCGGGGCCGGTTTTTAATTTCCTCCTTGCGATCGCTGCCTACGCGTTGGTGTTCATGGTCGGTGTGACAGGGTTGAAACCGATCGTCGGCGAGGTCACGCCCGCCAGCCTTGCTGAACAAGGAGGCTTTCAGGCCGGTGACCAGATGCAAACAATTGCCGGGCATCCAGTTAAGACCTGGGACGAGGCCTTTCTCGCTATTATGGAAGCAAGCCTGGCCCGTAAAGATGTTGATGTTGAGGTGCTGGATAGCGCTCAAAGTGAGCGCTCACGACACATTCGCTTTTCCACCTTGAATGAAGATATTGACCGTGAAAATCTGATCACATTTATTGGCATGGCTCCCTTCCGCCTGGCGATTCCTCCGCTTATCGGTGATATTGTCAGCGGTGGTGCGGCTGAGAAGGCCGGGTTACTGGCCGGAGACCGTATTATTGCCGCTGATGGTGAGGATATCGCTGATTGGCGTGATTGGGTCCATTATGTGCGGTCGCGACCGGGAATGACAATTGACCTCATCGTTAGACGTGACGCGGGAGAAACCCGGCATTTATTACTGGTACCTGAGCCTGTCAGCAGTTCTTCAGGAGAAGAGATTGGCCAGATAGGTGCCTCGGTCGTCTATCCTCGGGAACAACTCGCGGCATTGCAGACGACTGTCCGTTATGGACCCGTGCAGGCATTGCTGTCGGCTGTTGACAAGACTTGGTCGATGACCAAGTTAACACTGACAATGTTGGCCAATATGTTTTTTGGCGATGTCTCTATGGATAATCTCAGTGGTCCGATTAGTATTGCCCAGTTTGCCGGACAGAGTGCCAGTCTAGGTATGACCTCGTTTCTTGGTTTTATTGCCCTTATCAGCATTAGTCTTGGTGTTCTGAACCTGTTACCGATTCCTGTTCTCGACGGTGGTCACCTGTTTTTTTATGCTTGCGAGGCCGTCCTGGGGCGACCGTTATCGGCAGCAGCAGAAGCGATGGGGCAACGCATTGGTATGGCCATTATTCTGGCCTTGATGTTAGTTGCTTTTTACAATGATTTTGCACGCATATTAGGGTAAAAAATTGCAGCCGATGACTTTTTTCCGCTTTTTTATGGCTTCCATACTGTTGATTGTTATGGCGCCTGTTGTCGCCGCAGATTTTTCCCCTTTTCGTATTCAGGCAGTCACCATAGAAGGTCTGCAGCGCCTCTCGGAAGGGACTGTGCTTAACTATATGCCGATAGGGAAAGGTGATGAGCTGAAGTCGTCAGAAACGGCGGGGATTATCAACAGTCTCTATCGCACAGGTTTTTTTGATGATATTCGTCTTTATCGCGAAGGCAATAATCTGGTTGTAAGTTTGCGTGAACGGCCATCAATCGCATCGCTTGAAATTTCCGGTAACCAGGATATTCAGACGGAGCAATTAAACCAGGTGCTTGCTGATATTGGTCTGGAAGAGGGACGTATTTTTGATCGTTCATCGCTTGAACAGATGGTTCGTGAACTGGAAGGGCAGTATTTTGGACAGGGGAAATACGGCGTCGTTATTGAAAATAAGGTCCGTTCCCTGAAGGATAATCGCGTCGCCATTGATATCACCATCAAAGAAGGAGACGTTGCAAAAATCCAGCGTATCAATATTGTCGGTAACCAGGCCTTTACAGATAAAAAACTGCTGGAGTTGTTTGAATTGAGTCCACCCTCTTTTTGGACATTACTCAATTCGAATGATCAATATGCCCGGCAAAAGCTTGCTGCTGACCTGGAGCGCCTGAGATCATTTTATCTCGATCATGGATACATCAATTTCAATGTTGAATCGACGCAGGTCTCTATCGATTCAGAGCGCTTGTCCGTCTATGTCACGGTCAATATCGATGAGGGTGACCTCTTTCATGTTAGTGCGGTGACCCTTTCCGGTGATCTTGTTCTGCCAGAGAGTGACTTGCATCAGTTGCTTAATATTCAGGCTGGCGATGTTTTCTCTCGCCAATCATTGAATGTCAGTACCAATGCCTTGCTCAGCCGCCTCGGTGATGAAGGATTTGCCTTTGCCAATGTCAATGCAATGCCCCAGTTGGATAAGGAAAACAGACAGGTAGCACTGACATTTATTATTGATCCGGGACGACGTGTCTATATCCGCAGGATTAATATTTCCGGTAATCTCAAGACCAGTGATGAAGTGATTCGGCGTGAATTACGTCAATTTGAGAATAGCCAGATTTCGACAGCAAAGATCAAGCGCTCACGGACACGCTTGCAGTTGCTTGGTTTTTTTGACGAGACAAATATTGAAACGCCCGCTGTTCCCGGCACCAATGACCAGGTTGACCTGAATATATCGGTGAGTGAAAGGCCATCGGGGTCGTTGACCGCTGGTTTAGGTTATTCGCAAACGCAGGGTCTGTTGCTTAACGCTAATATCAGCCAGAACAATGTCTTTGGTACGGGCAAGCGCGTCAGCATGGCGGTCAATAACAGCTCTGTCAATACGGTCTATAACTTTTCCTTGACCAATCCCTATTATACGCCCGAGGGGGTCAGTCGCAGTTTTAATGTGTTTAAACGCTCGACCGATGCATCACGCGCCAATATTGGTAATTATGGCTCGGATGTTTTTGGTGGCGGTGTCGGCTTTTCGATGCCCCTGACAGAATTAACGAAATCCAGTTTTGGCCTCGATTATGAAAAAACGAAACTGACAACAACGTCATTGGCGCCGCAACGGGTGCTTGACTTTATCAGCAGCAATTCTGATCAATTTGATATCGTCAAAGCAACGCTAGGATGGTCCTATGATGGTCGCAACCGGGCAATTTTCCCCGATCAGGGAAGTGTGCATAAGACGAGTCTGTCTCTGGCAGTGCCAGGGGGTGAGTTACAATTTTATAAATTGCGCTATCAGGGCGCCAAATACTGGCCATTATTGTCTCATCTGACGGGGAAGTTTCGTTGGGATACTGCATATGGTGGGGCCTATGGTGGCACAAACGAACTGCCTTTTTTTGAACGCTATTTTACCGGTGGTAGCCAGTCGGTGCGTGGCTTCAAGAGTAATACACTGGGGCCTCTGGATGAAAATGGTTTTGCTGAGGGTGGTAGTTTCAAGCTTAACTTGAACAGTGAGCTGGTTTTCCCCATGCCATTTTCCGAAAACAGCAAATCCGTTCGCATGAGCCTGTTTTTTGATGTTGGTAATGTTTTTGACAAGATCAGTGACTTCAATAATGGCGGCCTGAGAGCTTCATTAGGTATCAGTGTTGTCTGGATGACACCGATGGCGCCGATGACATTCAGTTATGGCTGGCCCATCAACTCTGATAGTGGTGATCAGTTACAACGTTTCCAGTTTACGCTCGGTGTTGTCGGCCTGTAGTCGTTTGGCCCGATATTTTATCTCGTCATCGCTATACTCATGCCAGGGCCATTGTTGGGAAC
>JALWQD010000187.1 GCA_026994735.1 Gammaproteobacteria bacterium
CTGGCGAGTACATCACGTTCTTTTTCGACAGCACCAATAGCCTCGGTCACCGCCAGTTTTCGTGATACTTCACCGGCATTCAGCGTTGCTTTCAAGGCTTCAATCTCCGCATCTTTAGCGGCATTGACCTTCAGCAGATCGCTGGCAACCTTGTGTTTGGCGAGTTCAACCGCAGCGCGCTTGTCTTTTTCGGCCAATTCAAGCCGCTCATGCAACTGTTGCTCAAACTCACTGTCACGAACCTGCTTTAAGATGTCTGCATAGCCGGCTTCGTCAACCTTGAATGCTTTCTTGCAATGGGGACAGATAATTTCATGCATGACGACTTCTTCTCCGTTTTACCCAGGATTCATATCAATAATCATTGGCTTTGTTTAACGTCAAGAAAACCCTGATTCAGGGTCAAACTACCAAGCAGGTGCAATAGCAGACGATTGCGAAGACCGGCAATGCAGAAAGCGGATGTTTTCGAGACAAGATACGCATTCTTAATGCCCTCCAGAGTCTGCCTGATAATGCATAGAGATCCGCTGACTCCGGCAACAAAGCGATTTTCAGCTATTTGTAGCAGTGCCAGAAAATCTCTGGCCAGCAAATTATGTCCTGAATCGCCTTTACGATATAGTGTATTTTCAGGCAGCGATAGCCACATATATTGAATCAATCTACTATGTAAAGAGGATAACGATCATGACGAGATGGATTTGCCTGCTCAGTATACTGCTGACATTCGGTCTTTTTTCCACGGCCCAGGCCTCTGTTATTGGTCGCAACGCCCCGAATAGCGCTCTCCTGTCATCATCCATTAACGGCTTTTACGCCGGCGCGACAAGCAATGATTACGTTTTTGGCCCCCTCGGAATGAGCAGCCTCGGGCATGCCGATCCGACAAGCCCGGCAGCGCCCGTCTCGGGTCCGGCCATCGTCGATGGTGGTGCTCCGATCGCCCCGGCCTCAGGAACAGGTGCTATTGCTGCCCGTATGGAAACCCTTTTTCAATTTGGTGCGCCTTTAGGTGCGAGATCATACGATACGTTCAATTTCATCAGCCAACTGACAGCCAGTGCAACATCAGCACAAAACAGCGCCGGCGAACAGGCGGATGCAGTCGTTGGCGCCGTTGGCCGGCTGGAATTCTTTCTCGATGCCTTCTTTGCCAGCACCGCACCGGACACCGTTGTCGGATCAATCGTCCTCGGGCCAATACGTACACTGGCGCTCTATGAAAGCGCAAAAGTTGATATCATCCAGGATGGCACAACGATTATCGATTCACTGCTACCCGGCACAGCAGGTTTGAGCGTCGCCCTGCTCTCAGGACATAGCTATGCCATTGAGTTGTCACATGGCCTCCATGTTCCTTTTGGCGTCGATCCCACGGTGTCACTGAATATTGCCGGCAGCCTTCGCGCCCGTGCTATTCCGGAGCCATCTCTACCCATCCTGCTGGCAATTGCTGGCATACTGCTGTTTGCCATGAAACGAGAACAGACAAAACACTGAGAAAAAATCCGTCACACGGGCAGGAAAAATTGCCCGCAGACAACACTGTCCCTGCCGCCGGATTGCGGTAATTTGTTGCGATAAAATCACGACTAAAGACGAACACGGAGGTCATGATGACGGATAGTTTTCTTGATAAACCTGAGCGCCCCTGGCCTAACCCCTATCTTGAGGTTGCCGCCATCGTCGGCCATACAACCACAACCTGCTGCCGGCTGTGGTTTCGTACCCATCAAAGTGGTCAGTTCCAGATCCTGCTGTTCTGCCCCAACGCGCCCGCTAATGAAGCCCTTGATGCTTTGTTACGCCAGCCAACACTGTCGCTGGCTGACCTGCCGACAGTCACGGACACGGCACAGTTATCAGACGGGGGAGTCGCACTGTTTCCCTTCACGATTACCCATGAAACCGCGCATGATTCTACCCATGTCGAAACGCTGACCGGTCTCCAGCCCTTGACGGATTACCGCTATCTCCTCTGGGATGAACTCCAGGGCCGTTGCCTGCTCGGACACCAGCGAGCACATGGCTTCCGCACCCTGAGCGACCAGCCAGGACCAACATCCTTTGCTTTCTTTTCCTGCCATATGCCCTATCGCACAACCCTCTTTGGCCGTACCAAGGCTGTCAATGAAGAGATGTGGGATTACCTGGCGACAATGCTCCAACGACACCGGCAGAAGGCGTTACGCTTTATTATCGCTGGCGGCGACCAGGTCTATAGCGATGGTGTCGAGACACTGAATATCTGGAAATACCTGCGCCAGGTTATGCGCCGGGAAGATGGCCGACTGTTACCCGAAAAAAAGAGCATGGTCAGCTGGTACCGCGATATCTACCGTGGCTACTGGGGCTTTGCGGCCCTGCGTGAGGTTTTTTCCAGTTTTCCCACCTATATGATTTGGGATGATCATGAGATCAGTGATGGCTGGGGTTCACGCCGTTTAAAACCCGGCAGCAAGGAACTGCTGCGCGATATCCTGCCCGAACTTGAAGAAAAGGGGCTCAGCGAGGATGACGGCCGTGAATTGCTGGCGCGAATGTTCCGTGCCGCCAAGCAGGTCTATGGTGAATACCAGCATAGCCATAACCCCGACATGTCTCAGGCCAATCCTAGCTTTCCACCTTCAGCCCACGACTATCATTTCAGCTTTCCTGCCGGTGCCGTCTATGTTCTTGATGGTCGTGGGCAACGTAACTTTGATCGCTCTGATTACAAAATCCTCGGTCGCGAACAATTTGAGCGCTTCACACATTGGCTCGAGACACTGTCCATCGCCGAGACGCCGTTTGTCTTTATCGTCAGCGCTGTACCGATGATTCACCTGAGCCACTTGCTTGTTGATCAGGGTGAAGGCGTCATCGCCCGCAAAGCCGGCCTGAGCGATGATATCCGCGATGGCTGGGAACATCCGGCACATCGACGCGAAAACCGCCGCCTCCTGAAACAGCTGTTCAAAGCGGCCAGGAAAGGCCACAGGATCTGCATACTTAGTGGCGATGTCCATATTGCCGCTGCATTCCGCCTGACAGACCCCGATAGCAAACAAAACAATGTCGTTTATCAACTGACATCCAGTGCGATTACTTATAACCTGCCCCGCGCGATGGGCTGGGGCCTGGGCCTGGCGGTTCCTGATGAGGGTGAGACCCGCGATGGCTATCACTTCGAACGCCTGGCCCGCTACAGCGACAGCAATTTCTCCCTCATTCGCGTCCTTCCGGAGAAAGACAGGGTTGATTTTCAGCTCTATGGTGAAAAGGTGACAGCCAACCCCGACGGCGGCATGGCAACAGCTGATTCACATTCGATTGCCAAAATTGAATTACACTTTTGATTCCAGACTGAGAAGCTGGCACTCCTACCGAGCACTATTCGCCTGTCGTCAACATCGCCATCGCCCGCTGCCGACAGGCGGCCAGAACGCGCTCGCTCAGCGCCTCATCATTAATCGCTCTGGCGACAGCGACGCCGCCAATCAGCAAGGCCAAAAAAGCCAGTGCCGGATCATCGTCCGGCCCTTCTCCAGGCAATAAAAGCTGACCTCGGATTTTGTTGCTAAACCCTTTATAAACACGGGTGTAAGCAGCCCGAACACGATCATCACGGGTGGCAATATCAGTTGCCAGAAATGCCAGCGGACATCCCCCCCGGTCGTTCTTGACATGCGCCTGGCTGAGGTAGCCGGCAATCAGCCCCGCCAGCTGTAAACTGTCAGCCGCAGCTGGCTCCGTCGCAGGCACATCATTGTTTTTAACTGTCGCTGTTAATACCGCTTCGGCATACAAGTCGCCCTTGGAACTGAAATGTGCGTAGAACGCACCCCGGGTCATTCCCGCATCGGCCATGATGTCGTTGATCGATACTTGTTCAAATCCCTGACGCGTAAACAATGCCAAGGCACTGGCCAATATCCTTTCCCGACTACGTTGCTTGTGTGCGGCTGTATAAGGCATTTTCGAACACTCCTTTAATATGACCTTGATCATATATTAATTACGACTATGCTGAAAGACGCCTCAATATCATCACAAAACAGGAGAACAGCATGTCTGCAATCGTCACCATCTACGGCCTTACCATCAGCAACTATGTTCGCTCGGTACTGATTTGCTGCGAGGAAAAGGGCATTGCCTATGAGCAAATCGATCAACCGCCACATTCCGAAGAGATCAATCAACTCAATCCGTTTGGCCGCATTCCGGTTCTCCGCTACAAAGACCTGACACTCTATGAAAGTGCCGCCATTTGTCGTTTTATTGATCGTCAGTTCGCTGGCCCGTCATTGAGCCCGGACAACATGGACGCCAAGGCGCGGATGGATCAGTGGATCAGCATTGCCAACGTCGACCTCGATCCCTTTATCATGCGCCAATGCGTCATCCAATATGCCTTCCCCAGCGGCCCGGATGAAAGCATTGACGAGGATAAAATACAGTCAGCCATCCCGGTCATAGAACATCACCTGGCCATCATCGAACAACATTTGCAAACAAGTCACTACCTGGCTGCCGAGCAGGCCAGCATTGCCGACTTTCTCGTTCTGCCAATGATGGATTACCTGGCCAAAGTGCCTCCTGGTGAGGCATTGCTGGCCGCAGCGCCTGCGGTCAATCAGTGGCTGGCACGAATGCGCCAACGACCATCCGCGATAAAGGTACTCGCGGATGGTGGCTAGTAACCTGCCCGTCATGTACCTCCAGGTTACGACACAGCCAAGATAAACACATCAACAGGGACCTGATCGTCGATCAAGCAAATGCGCTGGCACTGGCTCCGACAGATCCAGCGACTTGATTGACTGCCTGGAGTATTGCCACGATCACCATGACCAGGACAATACTCCGGGCAGCCATGGCCGCCTTGCATAGCCGACAGCTCTTTTTCCCGCTCGTTGACTGCGGCGGGTGTTACTGACAATCATCCCTTGGCAGATACCTGCTCATTGGCTGCCAACAGCGGCGAGAATGGCGAAGGCAAGCCCACTCAGCTCAACGACAATGACAGTCCCTGACAGTTCACGTATCATTAGCCTCCCGGTAATGACACTTTTCTGCCCACATTTTGTCCCGAGACCGTATTATGACAACACAGGCCAACCCGTCAGACACTCCCGAAACCGTGGTCCTTGCCCTCTACCAGTTTGTCGACCTGGAAGACTACCAGGCCCTGCAACAGCCACTGCTGGATCTGTGCCGGCAACGCGGCCTGCTGGGAACATTATTACTGGCCCGGGAAGGCATTAATGGCACGGTCAGCGGTAGCCGCAAGGGTCTCAATGGCCTGCTTCAGTTCCTTGCCGATGATGGCCGTTTCAATGCCCTTGAAGCGAAAGAATCCCTGACAGACAGTGCCCCTTTTTTACGTATGAAGGTGAAACTCAAAAAAGAAATCGTCACGCTCGGTGTCAACGGCCTCAGCCCGTCGACAAAGACCGGCACCCGTGTGCCTGCAGAAGAATGGAACAACCTCATTTCAGATCCGGACGTTATTCTCATCGACGCCCGGAATCAGTACGAAATGGATATCGGCACATTCAACAACGCTATTTCACCTGAAACCGAGACTTTCCGCGAATTTCCGGACTACATCAAAAGCAATCTCGACCCACAACGTGACAAAAAAGTCGCCATGTTCTGTACGGGCGGCATTCGCTGCGAAAAAGCTTCCGCTTATCTGCTGCAACAGGGCTTTGAGCAGGTCTTTCAGCTCGACGGCGGCATTCTCCGCTATCTTGAAGCAATTGACAGCAACGACAGCCTCTGGCAAGGAGAATGC
>JALWQD010000188.1:0-1897 GCA_026994735.1 Gammaproteobacteria bacterium
GGGAAAGGAGAACTGGCGGAACAGTCGACGCATGCCGTCACGGTCGCGGGAAATGTGGGGGTAGTACTCGCTGTAGCTACCCTCCATCCAGGTACTGGCCACCAGTGCCGGGCCGCCATGGCCCGGGCCGGTGATGAAAATGGCGTTGAGGTCTTCGCGCTTGATGAGCCGGTTCATGTGGGCATAGAGCAGATTCAACCCCGGCGTAGTCCCCCAGTGGCCAAGGCGGCGCGGCTTGATGTGTTCAGCGGCCAGCGGCGTTTCGAGCAGCGGGTTGTCAAGCAGGAAAATCTGCCCGGCAGAGAGGAAATTGGCGGCCCGCCACCAGGCATCAATGGCCTGTAGTTCATCCGCAGACAACGCCGGTTTCGGCTTCTCTTCTTGGCTCATGGTCTGTCTCCTGAACACCCTTGATATTTACGCAAACTGCGCATTCGTTTGACTCGTTTCTGGCCCTGGTTGTGCATCAACACCGCCCGTGCTGCCGCCACCAGCCGCGCCATGGGTGAATCAGAACGTGCAAGACCCAGAAAATTCCGTACTGATTGACCATGCTTGTTGATCATCCCCACGCGTAGCAGCCAACGAAATCAGGCTTTGATGCTACCGTCAGCGACCGTAGAGGTCTGTAACCCAGGTTGCACAGCACGACAGCATCGCTCTCTACAGTGAACAGAAAGCACCATAATAGAGAACGAGAACAAATAGATACTGACCGGGTTTCTTTTTTTCTGGTGGGAAATCTCGCTTGTGGTAACGGGGGTACGTACCACCATAGCCTCCGGATTGCCATGGACTGCGCTGGTACCGGAACGGCTCAACACCTTGCTTAACCACTGAGCCAGACCCGGAGTATCAGCCATGCCATCAACAACAAGCATCAACCCGGCACACATCAAACCTGGCGAGTACCTGATAAAACGGGGTTGACTACAGACAGACGCTCACAACAACGACACACCTTTTAGCTCACTGTGCACACCGAATATCACATTGAACAAGGCCATAGGCGGCGACAGTTATCAATGCCTTGCACAACCATTTCAAGCGCATGAGTTGTGAGGATACGTTGACGATAAAATCCTATCTGGCCCGTATTCCCGCAAACAAGAACGCCAAGACAACACCGCAAATAACATGCTCATTCAACAGTCGCTGGAGCGAATATTTATGCTTCATCAAGCAACCAGTCCCATGCCGCATTAATGTCATCAGTGGGGAAAAACTTAACCTTAGCGGCTGTAAATGGTTGGCTCAATTTAACCATCCACTCATTCCATCCCTGATCCCCAACCAGCGCAATGCGTTCGAGGTCGTGGTAGTGCCTGATATCAAATGCTATGTCATCCCAGGCTGCATGCAAATCCCAGCCACGAAAATCCTCCAGCTGAGCCAACAGCCGGATTTTCCCCTCGCGTTCTATCAACGCTTCAAGTTCCGGCACAAATACCTTGTAGTCTTCATCATGTAATTTTCCGCTCAACATGAAACCAATTACATTGCCCTTCTCTGGCTGCAGTTTTCTAATCATTGCTGATTCTCCCGGTTAAAACATTACGATTCTGAAACGACACTTTCCTGCCACCGGCCAAACTGTTGATATTTAATAGACAGACAGGGCTAGCCAATAATACGAGCCCAGTAAACGTATAGTAAGGAGAAAGCCACCACAAAGTATTCATCACGTCAGGTGTAACGTCACATCCAGCGCATCGCCTGCCGCCAGTACATCATGAGCACGTTCCACCTCGCTCTGATCGCCATGAACCATGAGCAAGTATTACTCCGCATTGATGGCTGCTTCATAAAGGATAATGCTGTTCTCGGGAATGCCGATATTGTAGAGCGCAGTACCCAGAATACTCAGCCCGTCGACAAGCACCGTTCCCTCCAGAGC
>JALWQD010000188.1:1907-5774 GCA_026994735.1 Gammaproteobacteria bacterium
CTCCAGAGCAGTAACAAGGGCGGCCACCAGCGGACCGGCAATAACAAGGCTGCCCAGACCGGGTACCCGGAAAAAAGCAGCCCCCAGCAGCAATCCCCACAAGCCTCCCCAAAAAGTGCCCTGCGGCGCCCATAACTTCATACGATTGCCTGTGCTGTAACAACCAATGGGGTATTCTTCGTTCTGATGGCCCTTACCGACAACGGACAGCTTCTCCGCATCAAAGTGCTGCGCCAGTAGTTGGCGTATCACCGCCTCTGCCTGTAAATGCGCTTCATACACGGCAACACAACTATTCTCTTCGACCATCTTTCTGTTCCCCCTGCGTACAGCAACCCCCGGAGACCCGTCATTTAGAGGTATACCATTGTCACTTGCAAGACAGGGTTTGTTCTGCAACCAGGGTTACATAGCCGGCTGCCGAAACAGCACCGGGAATCAGAATCAGCGCCAAGAAATCTGCAAGGCCATGTTCAGCAGCGTTTCCAGATTTTTGATGATCAGCTCTCGGCAACGGGGCACTAGCCACATGATACAGCCGCTCATCTCAGCCAGCAGTTCGTGCGAGAAATCATGAATCCGCGACAAAAACTACCCGATTCTTTATTGCTGGGAGTAAGATAAACTCAGACGGGTTAGACGTGTTTCAGTATCGTGCAACACCAGTCTGCGGGCTGCAGATTGGCTCGCCCAGACAAGGTAAAAACTACGGTTAAAAATCGGGAATGCGTCTTCAGAAGGACCCGGTTAAACATCCAGCAAACGGAAACCATCACCCGACTGGCATAAAAACAGAATCACCATTCTGTCGGTACCGAGTGAACCTGTCTCGTTTTCAAGCGTCTGGAAAAATGACGCGAAAATACTGGACACTTTCCTGCTCACCGACCCGGCCCCCTTACTTCCAGGTTTCAGGACTAAAATGACTCGGTCTTTCAACCACGACTACGCCATCAAGCCTTAGGCATCTGCGATATTGTCAGGCTGTACGTCGAGCAATATTATGCCTGAATCTTCATGAAGTGATCATCAGCCCGTTTTACCAGCTCTTGCAAAGCTTCAACTTCCAGATGGCCACGATGGGCATCAATGATACCGTCTTGTTTCCAGTGCTGTAGCTGGCGATTTACCACGACCCGTACGCTGCCAATCATTTCAGCCAGAGACTCATGCGAAAGATCATTAATCAAGCGTGGGGTGAGATGCTGCTTTTGCGTGCTGGTATCTACATGGCGCAAAATCAGGCGCGCCAGACGTGTTTCAGTATCGTGTAACGCCAAATCTGCGGCCAGCCCGGCCAAACTGCACATTTTCCCCCCCAAATAAGGTAACAGTTTGCGATTAAATTCCTGATGCTCATCAAGCCACTGACGGGCTTCATTCATGGGCAGGCTGAGTAGAGTGACGTCATCAAGCGTCTCCAGCATTACGTCATGAGGCTTGCCATCGAGCAGGCTGAAAATACAAAAAGGATCGCCGGAGCCAAGCAAGAACAGTGTAATCATGCGGCCGCTTTCGGGATTACTGCGGCTAAGGCGCACACGGCCGGAAAGTAAGATATGGAAACGTTCCCAGGTTTCCTCCATCGGCAGCTGACGGCGGCGTTTCCAGGTTTCGCGCCGACAGCGGGTAACTATATCGCTAATAGACGCGTCCGCCAGCCCCGAGAACAGGGCAGATTGTTTCAGACAGCGAGTACTGTCACTGAAAGATGCCGATTCGGGATTCATGCTGTCACTCTCCTGAAATTGATGCAACGTCTCTTTTTTGCGACCAACTATTGCTGCCAGTTCTTCACCAGCAAGCACTTCTTCCAATACCCAGGCCCGCATAACCAGACTGGCACGCAGGCTGAATTTGATCACCAAGTACGGCTGATATTAGCCTAGTTGACAACAATCTCCGAACGTAACCGCTTACAACAGTGACAGATCCTGCAACAGAAACTGCCACTCAGACGCCAAACCTTCCAAGGATGATTGGCTCGATAAGCACCCGCACTGTCTGTACCTAAAACAGAATGACAATGAATTTAAGCTGCTGTACAAAAAATCGTTTAGAGGAAGTCCACGTTCTTATTAACCCGGCCACAATATAGATCGTGTTCAGGGCTCCAGGCGTCTTCCAGATCAAGGCGTCACTTGCAGGCAATGGTGGTTCCATTGGCCAGAGTGACAACGCCGAGCTGGGAGACACCTGGAGCCACTAACCGATTGATGATTAAAGAAAGGCCACCGTGTGCCGCCGCGCGGACTACGTTATCAAAGCTTGCAGTAGGCCCACTACAACTGCGCTTTGATGCCTTGCCGCACAGCGGCACACGGTGGCTGAATACGATCTATATTGTGGCCGGGTTAATAGTAATCTATCCACGATGATGTTCAGAGATTATGTAACCCTGGTAGCAGACGATTCATACGACTCTGACATACGATCAGCCGGAGTGCCGTATTAAGCAAACAAAGAGCAAGCTCACCCAGAAAAAGTGAGAGGAGATAACTCATGCAAAAACCCATCCCCCACCAAAGCAAGCACGGCAACAAGATGGGGTTGTGGCAAGTCATCGCACTGGCCGTAGGCACCATGGTGGGTGCCAGTATCTTCTCGATCTTTGGCCTGGGTGCACAGTTGGCCGGGCCGAACTTGCCGCTGGTGTTTGTGTTGTCCGCCGCTGTGGCCTTGCTGGTAGCCTACTCCTACGCCAGGCTGGGTGGCCGGATTATCTCCGATGCCGGACCTATCGAGTTCATTCTCAAAGGCCTGGGTGATGGCATTCTTACCGGGGCGCTGAGTATTCTATTCTGGCTCACCTATGTAGTGTCCATCGCCTTGTTTGCCAAAGGCTTTGCCAGCTACCTGCTACCCCTTCTGGAAATTACCCCAACATCGCTGGCCAGCAACATTGCTGAGGCCGGCGTGGTACTGCTGTTTCTGGTGCTGGGGCTGCTCGGCTCCTCCGCAGTGGGCAAGGCTGAACTGGTCATTGTAGTGATCAAGCTATCCATTCTTGGCCTGTTTGTTGGACTCGGCATCTGGAGTATCAAGCCCTATCTGGTGACTCCTTCTTTTGCACCGTCAGCGCTCACCGGCAGCATCAACGCCATTGCCATCTTCTTTCTCTCTTATATGGGCTTTGGTCTGGTGACGAACGCCTCCGAGCATATGCAGGATCCGCAAAAGAATGTGCCCCGCGCTATCTATCTGAGCATTCTAATCGTCAGCATCGTCTACATTCTGGTGTCGCTGGTGGCGGTGGGCAATCTGACACTGCCGGACCTGATCAAGGCAGAAGACAATGCCCTCGCTGTGGCGGCGGAACCTTTCCTGGGGCAGACCGGCTTTCTGCTGATTTCACTGGGCGCGCTGTTCTCCATCGCCTCGGCACTGAACGCCACGCTGTTTGGCGGGGCCAACGTCGCCTATGCCCTGGCCAGGGATGGTGAGCTGCCACGCGTATTCAATCGCAAACTCTGGTTTGGCTCCAGCGAGGGGCTCTATTTTACCGCCGCGCTGGGTATCGCCTTTGCGCTGATGTTTAACCTCAACGGCATCGCCTCCATCACCAGTGGCGTATTCATGGTGATCTATCTTTTTGTACTCCTCTCCCACTGGAAACTGAAAGGCCAATACGGTGGCAATCCACTGATTATTGCCACAGGTTTCATCGTGGTCGCTGTCGTCTTTCTGCTGCTTCTGAACTATCAATGGGAGACCAATCGCGGCAGCTTCTACGGCACCTGCATCGTCCTGGGCGGCAGTCTGTTGCTTGAGATCGTCTATCGCAGCATCACTCGCCGTGGTTTTATTCAGCGCGAACTGACACTGCTGCTTAAGAAAGAGACAGAGCTGGTCGGTGAGCTGGACAGG
>JALWQD010000189.1 GCA_026994735.1 Gammaproteobacteria bacterium
TTTTGTTGTCGCGGCTTTGCTGAACCCTCGTTCCTGGGGGCGTGTGATTGTTGGGCTGCTGGGAACCATCGTCGCTGCCCTTGGTTTATTGGTCGCCGGGCGCCAGACTTGGTTGCAACATTTGCCAGAAGACCTAGTGCCCGCTTGCGGGCCTGGTCTCGACTATATGCTGGAGTTGTTTCCTCTGAAAAAGGTTGTTGACCTCGTGTTCAGAGGTTCGGGGGAATGCGCGGAGGTGCAGTGGACATTCCTGAGTCTGAGTATTGCTGAGTGGATGATGATTGTTTTTAGTGCCTTTATCCTCTTTTGTCTATGGCCAGTATTTGCTTCCAGGCGAGTGTCGGGGCCGCATTAATCGGGTTCTTGTGTCTGTTGCGCTTGCTTGTCGACAGGGTAATAAGCTAATGTCGGCGCGGGGAGTCGGCTGGGCAATCGCTGTTCATTAATCCTTTGTGGTTGATGAAGGGAGGAAAGTCCGGGCTCCATAGGGCAGGGTGCCAGGTAACGCCTGGGCGGCGTGAGCCGACGGCCAGTGCAACAGAAAGGATACCGCCTGGTTCGACAGTTTTTTCGGGCTTGGTAAGGGTGAAACGGTGCGGTAAGAGCGCACCGCACTGATGGTAACATCAGTGGCAAGGTAAACCCCACCCGGAGCAAGACCAAATAGGGGGACGACGTGTGGCCCGCATAGTTCCCGGGTAGGTTGCTTGAGGCATGTGGTGACACATGTCCCAGATGAATGATTGTCCTCGACAGAACCCGGCTTATAGGCTGGCTCCCCACTATAATTGCTTGAACGACCGGTTTTTTCGCCGGTCGCCCCCTTTCTTTCGATTCCTTTCGCGCTTCATGGCGATTTCCGTCTGCGTGCTTTCTATGGTCTATCTACTTCAAGTGAATTCTAAGATATTTTTTCAACATAATGATTGCTTGGGGGTATTTTTTTTGCCTCTCTCTTTGTTTTGAAAGAGGGCGGTGAAGTTTTTCTAAGTCCCTGTGTGGTAAGGAAGAAATCATCGATAAAGAAGGTGATTTTTTGCTTGACAGGGGTGTTTTCGTGTATATAGTGGCGATAAGTGGGAAGAAGTGGGAAGAAGTGGGTTCTTTAATCGTCGTGGGGTCGCATGCTTTTTCGCGGAGTCAGTCAAATCAATATCGATGCCAAAGGCCGGTTGGCGATGCCTGCTCGCTATCGGCAGCAATTGCAAGATGGCTGTCAAGGCCAGCTTGTGGTGACCGTCGATATTGATCGCTGTCTGTTGATTTATCCTTTGCCTGATTGGGAGCTGCTGGAAAGTCGTCTGGCGGCATTGCCGAATCTTGATCGTCAGGCGCGCCGCTTGCAGCGCTTGTTGATCGGTCATGCGACAGAGTGCGATCTCGACCGCCATAGCCGCATACTGTTGTCGGCTCCGTTGCGTGAATTTGCCTCGCTTGAGAAGGGGGTCGTGTTGATAGGTCAGGGTAACAAGTTTGAATTGTGGAACGAGCAGCTCTGGCATGACAGTCGAAATCAATGGTTAGCGGCTGAGGCCAGTGAGGATTCCCTCTCGGGAGCCCTCGAGACGCTTTCTCTCTAGGGCCATGTTGCCATCGGATGAGGAGCAGCATCGGCCGGTTCTGCCGATGGAAGTTTTGAATGCTTTGGCTGTGTGTGAAGAGGGTGTCTATGCCGATTTGACCTTTGGTCGTGGAGGGCATGCCAGAATGATTCTTGACAGATTAGCAGCGGCAGGGCGTTTGTTGGTGATGGATCGTGATCCCGCTGCGCTGACGGCGGCCTATTCTCTGGCTGATAGTGATGCGCGTGTGACGGTTCTGGAAGGCGCCTTCTCAAGCTTTTCAGAGCGCCTTGCCGGTTTGGGTTTGACAGGCTGTTTGCGGGGCTGTCTGCTCGATATCGGTGTCTCTTCACCACAGCTTGATGATGCCCGCAGAGGATTCAGTTTTCGTCAGGACGGTCCCCTGGATATGCGTATGGATCCGACGCAGGGGCAGAGTGCGGCTGCCTGGCTGGCGAGAGCCCCTGAAGAAGAGATTGTTCGCGTCCTTTTTGAATACGGTGAAGAGCGCTACGCGCGACGGATTGCGCGGGCGATTTGTCTGCGCAGAAATGAAGAGCCCATTGAGAGTACACGGCAGTTGTCTGCAGTGGTTGCAAAGGCCAAACCACGTCATGAGAAGGGCAAGGATCCAGCGACGAGGAGCTTTCAGGCGATTCGTATCCATGTTAACGAAGAACTCGATCAATTACGTGCTTGCCTCGAGACACTGCCTGAGCAGCTGTCTGCCGGCGGGCGGCTGGCTGTGATTAGTTTTCATTCGCTGGAAGATCGCATCGTAAAGCGTTTTATTCGTGAACAGATGCGGGGGCCGGAGTTGCCCGTAGGGTTACCTGTAAGGGAGTCTGACTGGCGGCCGCGATTACGCGCTATTGGGCGGGCTCAAAAGGCATCGGTGGTAGAAGTGGCGGTAAATCCACGGGCTCGCAGTGCTGTTCTGCGTGTGGCCGAGAGGCCGGCATGAATATTTATAGTCTTGGCCTGTTCGTCATGGTGGTGGTTTCTGTATTGGTGACGGCGCTGGCTGTTGCTTATGTCAAGCATTTGAGTCGCAATGAATTTATTGTTTTGCAAGGGCTGCAGCACGAGCGTGACAGGATGGATGTTGAATGGGGTCGTTTGCAGCTAGAGTTGAGTACTCTGGCGGATCCGGCACGGATTGAACGGGTCGCCCGGGAACGTTTGCAGATGCGTCGCCCAAAGCCGGCAGAGGTACACATCCTGTGGCCGTGAAAAGAGAGCAAGTCAGGTTGTCGCATATCTTCCGCTTGAGTGTTGTCTTGTCGCTCCTGGCTGTCATGGCCGTTTTGGTGGTTTGGCGTGCCGGTGACTTGCAAGTGATCGATAATGGTTTTTTACAGCGCCAGGGGGATGCGCGTTATCTTCGTGTGCAGGCAGTGCCGGCGCATCGAGGCAAGATTCTCGATCGCAACGGTGAGCCTTTGGCGATCAGTACGCCAGTCTCTTCCGTATGGGCGAATCCCCGTGAGTTGTTGGCGGCCGGTCGTAATTGGCCGGCATTAGCCGCCATTCTGGGGATGACGGCAGATGCTCTGGAAGCACGACTGTTACGCCATTCCAAACGCGAATTTGTTTATCTTCGGCGCCATATCGATCCGCAAGTAGCGAGCGCTGTTGCTGCCCTGGCGGTGCCCGGTATTTACCTGCAGCGTGAATACCGGCGCTATTATCCTGCGGGTGAAGTCAGTGCTCATGTGGTTGGTTTTACCAATATTGATGATGTTGGTCAGGAAGGTCTGGAATTGGCCTATGACAGTTGGTTGCGTGGCCAGCCAGGGGCCAGACGGGTGTTGCGCAATCGTATCGGTCAGGCGGTGGAAGATATTGAAAGTATCTCCGAGCCGCAGCCTGGCAAGGATATTTTTCTTACCATCGACCGGCGTATTCAATATCTGGCTTATCGTGAATTAAAGCGGGCTGTGCGTCTGCATCGAGCACGATCAGGTTCTGCCGTGGTGCTGGATGCCCGCACAGGCGAGGTGTTGGCAATGGTGAATCAGCCCGCTTTCAATCCGAATGATCGCAGTAGTCTGGATAGTCAGCGTTACCGCAACCGTGCCGTCACGGACAGTTTCGAGCCCGGTTCAACGATGAAACCTTTTACTATTGCTGCAGCGCTGGAAATGGGCCGGTTTCAGCCGTCTTCTTCTATTCAGACGGCGCCCGGCTATTTTCGTATTGGCCGGGGAACTGTTCGCGATGCTCATAACTACGGCAAAATCAATTTGACCACGATCATCGAGAAATCGAGTAATGTTGGTGTCAGCAAGATTGCCTTGTCGCTGCCGGCAAAGGCGCTCTGGCGGGTTTATGATCGCGCGGGTTTCGGCCGCGAAACCGATGTCGGTTTGCCCGGTGAGGTTATTGGCTTGTTGCCGGATTACCCGCAATGGCGACGTATTGAACAGGCTACATTGTCGTTTGGTTATGGTCTTTCAGTGACTACGTTACAGCTTGCCCGGGCCTATGAGGTCTTTGCCAATCGTGGTCGTGTCCGTTCGGTGAGTCTGGTTAAATCCGATATTGAGCCCTATCAGGATGAACAGGTTGTTTCAGAAAAAACGGCTGCGCAGGTGCTGGCTATGATGGCAACAGTGATTTCGCCAGCTGGCACGGGACGGCGTGCCCGGGTGCATGGTTATCACTCAGCAGGTAAGACAGGGACGGTACAGAAGATCGTTAATGGCAGCTATTCAGATGAGCATTACCTTGCCCTTTTTGCTGGTATTGCGCCCGTGACTGATCCACGTCTCATTATGGCTGTGGTGATTGATGACCCATCCAGTGGTGTTTTTTATGGTGGTCAGGTAGCCGCTCCGGTTTTTTCAAAAGTGATGTCATCTTCGCTCTGGTTGATGGGCGTGCCGCCAGACGACCTGCCAGAGACACCGGCGCGTGTTGCTGGCAGCCATTCTGTCTTGCACGGAGAGGCATGATGGCCGTCTCGCGAACACTATCGGCAGCTATACGGCCGCGTCTTTGTGATTTGCTGGCGGGTATCTATGATGGTCATGAGGATTGTGATTTGCCCGTGAATGGTTTGGCAATAAATAGTCGACGGGTTAATGAGGGGGATGTTTTTCTCGCTTATCCAGGGATTAACAGTCACGGTCTTGATCATCTGGATGAGGCTGTGCAGCGTGGTGCTGCGTTGGTGATCTATGATGCTCCTGATCATGTCGCAAGCTTGAAGCTGGCAGCGCTGAAAGCGCGCATGCCAGCATTTTTGGTTTCAGGACTGCGCGAGCAGGTCGGTGTGATTGCTGCGCGCTTTTTTGATGATCCTTCGGCAAAGATGGCGGTAATCGGGGTTACCGGCACTAATGGCAAGACCAGTGTCAGTCATTATTTGACCCAGGCACTTACTTTTCTCGGTCAGCGTTGCAGCGTTATGGGGACGCTCGGTTTTGGCGCTCCAGGGCAGCTTACGGAGGTGGCTGCCGATATTCCGGGAACAACGCCGGATGCATTGACTGTGCAGGCGCTGCTTGCCCGTTTTTCTGCTGATCTTGTGGTCATGGAAGTTTCCTCGCACGGACTTGATCAAGGGCGGGTTAATGGCGTCCATTTTGAGTCTGCGATCTTTACCAATTTGAGTCGTGATCACCTCGATTACCATGGTGATATGGCGAGTTATGGGCGCTGCAAGGCAGCCTTGTTTCGCTGGCGAGGATTAGCGCAGGCGGTGATCAATGCCGATGACGTTTTAGCCGACGAACTCTTTGGTCAGTTATCGCCAGGACTCGATGCGGTTGCCTATGGGCTCGATGAAGGGAAGGTTCAGCGTCTAGCCAAAGTTTATAACCGGCGCTTTGTGTCCGCCCGGATACTGTTTTCAGGGCTTACCGGTATGGAGCTGGCATTGAGCTCTGACTGGGGTCAGGCACAGCTGTCACTGAAATTATTGGGGCAGTTTAATGCCAGCAACGCATTGGCCGTTCTGGCGCAACTGTTAGTGCGCGGGATTCCGTTGGCTGTTGCTTGTGAGGCGGTGAGTGCTGTGCAGCCAGTTGACGGGCGCATGGAATGCCTGGCAATACAGTGTGGGGCTCTGGTGGTTATTGATTATGCCCATACGCCGGATGCCCTTGAAGAAGTGCTGATGACATTGCGTCAGCATTGTCAAGGGCGCCTGTTTTGTTTG
>JALWQD010000190.1 GCA_026994735.1 Gammaproteobacteria bacterium
TTGGCGTGCTCGGATCGGTTGGCAAAGGTTGATGAGGGCGCTTTTTCTCGGGATCGCAAGTGATCACAGATTAATACCAAGCAATACTTGTGCCATGTTTTATAAGTTATTGTAGTAAAGTGTTTTTTATTGGTTTTTCGTGATTTTGTCTTGGCCTTTTGGCTTTGTTTGGTGAAAGCGTAAAGTTTTTTATACACTTCTCTTGATGGTTAGCGGTGTATGAGCATTTATTTTATAGATATTAATGCGTTAGAGACTGGTTTTTGTTTTTCAGGACGGTCTTTGACGATTGCCAGCACTGTTTATTAACTGATTGATTATTAAAGAACAAAAAACCATTCTCTTTATACTGTTAAATTTTCATATCAACTGTGAAATGTCGTTTGATCACCTGTTGATTTTATTAACTTTATGATAGATATGTAAAAATATTCTCATTTTTATCGTTGCTGCTCGCTGAGCGCTGATATTCCCTGAATGTTGATAAAAAGGGGCGTCGTTTGTGCGTCAGCAAGGGTCAGGGTTCATAATGTCTTTGCGGTCGGATTGCCGGGGCTGGCGCGAGAGGGTGGGGATGTTTCGATGTTTGCAGGGAAATGGGGGACGACATGAGTCGTAATCAACTGGATGCTGCTACGTGCAAGCGTATATTGCGTGATCCACGCTATTTACTGGCCTTCGGCCTCGGCAGTGGTCTGTCACCCTGGGCGCCGGGAACGATGGGGACGCTGTTTGCCTTGCCCTTGTTCTGGTGGTTATCCGGGCTGTCGCTATTACTTTATATAGCCGTGGTGGTATTGCTGTTTGTTGTCGGGGTCTGGCTCTGTCAGGTGACAGCATCAGGCCTGGCTGTGCATGACCATCCAGGAATTGTTTGGGATGAAGTGGTTGGTTATTTGGTGACCATGATTGCTTTGCCGGCGAATGGCTACTGGATGTTGGCCGGCTTTGTCCTCTTTCGGTTCTTCGATATTCTTAAACCCTGGCCGATTCATGTTATTTTGACCAAATCAAAAAGTGCAATCGGCATTATGTTTGATGATGTTCTGGCCGGGCTCTTTGCCGCTGTTCTGTTGCAGCTGGCCCGGGTTGGCTTTGACGGCTGCTGTTGAGAGCAGGATGCTGGATGCGTGTGCTGTCTCAGGTTTGTGTGACTCTTTCCAGCCAATGGTGATAGAGGTGGTCGGCCACCTTTTGTAGCTGGCGAAGTCGTTGATCAAGGTCGCTGAGAATTTCGGCTGCTGATTGCACGGTTTGACTGTGGTGGTTAGCCAGATGAGCGTGGTGGACGCTGAGCCAGTCATCGATCAATGATGTCGTCATTTCGACATGGCATTGCAGGGCCAGTGTGTTGCCGCGGGCAAAGCCTTGCAAGGGGCAGTGCTCATTCGCGAACAAGGCAGTTGCGCCCGTGGGCAGAGTGAAACGCTCGCCATGCCAGTGGAAAGCTGTGAAATGCTCTGGCAGGTCTGTTGTCCATGGGCTTTCCTTTGTCAGGCACCGGATGTCATGCCAGCCAATTTCTTCGACCGCATTGGCAACCACCTGGCCACCCAGCGCTAGACTGATCAATTGCCCGCCAAGACAGTGTCCGAGCAGGGGTAAGTTGAGTTCATCGGCCTGACGGATGAGAGCGATTTCTGCTGCTATCCAGGGTAGTTTGTCATTGGCGCTCATCGGCCCCCCCATCATCACCAGGGCAGAAAAGTCGCGGCAGTCGCGCACAAGGGTATCATCCTTGTCGACAGCAATCAGTTGCCAGGGGATACCGCGAGCGCGTAAAAATTGGCCCAGATAACCAGGGCCTTCGTAATCGATGTGGCGGATGATGGCGATGGGTTTCATAGTGATTCTCACGGTTTTGATATCTTAATGGCTCGTTTGCCAGAGGCCAAAATCTGGCTGATCTTGCATGGCGTCAGCTGGCGCTTTCTTCTCCTGCTCATTTCGAGGATGCCGATGGTTCGGGCGCAGGGAAACAGGGGGCTCGTCCCGTTCTAGTTGCTCTGCCGTAAAGGCGGTAGTTGCAGTTGTTGATAAATATCTGCCCGCGTTGTCGCCAGTCTGGTTAGATCGGCTGGATGGTCGATATCCCAGCGATGGTCGAGAGCTTGCCAGCGCAGGCCGGTTTGGGCCAGTCGCTGGCGCGTTTGCCGGTAGACCTGCGCGCTGCCCCAGTCAATCTGTCTGAACAGTTTGCCGGCTGGTCGGCTGAGGCCGATGAGGACGTAGCCACCGTCATCGGCCGGGCCGATGACGGCATCGTTGCTATTCTCGAGTGCTGCTTCGGCCGCGAGGAGGTAATCGGCATCAATGACGGGGCTGTCGGTGCCGATGAGGATGACCCGGCTTAATGATTGCAAGCCCTGTACCAGTGCATGGTGCATCCGTTCGCCGAGGTCACATCCTTGCTGGTCTTGTAAGGCGACGGAAAACTGACGTTGACAGGCAATGAAAAAGGGCTGTTGGCTATTGGGTGCGCAGGCAAGAAGGGTGTTATGCGGGCAAAGTTGGCAGGCGGTGGTCAGAGCCCGTCGTGTCAAGGCTGCCTGGCAGGTTGCCGCACCCTCGGCTCCGAGGGCCGGGATCAGGCGTGTTTTTGCCTTGCCGGCGACAGGGGCGCGGGCGAAGATGATCAGGCCCGTATCTTGTTTGAGTTGCTTAGTCATGGTGGTCATAGCGTTTGGCCAGTTGTGCTGGCTTTGCTCCGAAGAAATAGGCGAGTCGTAAGTGCCACATCAGGAGTATCGTTTTCAGAATGCCGTTGTTTTCCCAGCGTCGACTTGATGTGACGACGCTAAGGTGCAGACAGGCTGGTCGGCTGATGCGTTTGAGGCGGCGACTGAGGGCAATATCTTCCATCAGGGCAATGTCCGGAAAGCCATCGACAAGGGTGAATGTACGGCGCTCGACAAAGATGCCCTGATCGCCGGTAGCAATGCCGCTCAGGCGTGAGCGCAGGTTCATCATCGTTGCGATCAGCCGCAGTGCGCGGTGATCGCCGCTGAGGCGGACGTTAAAGCGGCCCCAAGCGTATTTGCTGTTGTTATCAAGGGCATTGATGATGGCCTTGTCAGCAGATTGCGGCAGCAGGGTGTCGGCATGCAGAAAGAGCAGGAAGTCGCCCTTGGCGACAGCGGCGCCGTGGTTCATTTGTCGTGCCCGTCCCGCCGTGCTCTGCAGGCAGTGGTCGGCGAGGCCATCTGCCTGCGCCAGTGTGTCATCGCCACTGCCGCCATCGACGATAATGATTTCGTGACCTGCTTTTCGCAGATGCTGAAGCGAGCGCAGGCAGGAAGAGATGCGGATGCCTTCATTGAGAGTGGGTATGATAATGCTGAGACGGCAGGTCATGCGTGGCGATCTCCAGGCAATAATGCCGTCGGGTTATTTGTGCTGGTGGTGCAAGAATATTTATGTTTGATGAAAATAAACATCGATAATAGCGTATAATGGTTGGTTTTACCTGAATCGGATACTTGAAGAGCATGATCGAGAAATTACGTAATATCGCCATTATCGCCCACGTTGATCACGGCAAGACAACATTGGTTGACCAGTTGCTGCGTCAGTCGGGAACCTTTGCCGCACATCAGCAGCTGACCGAGCGAGTCATGGACTCCAATGACCTTGAGCGTGAAAGGGGTATTACCATTCTGTCTAAGAATACGGCTATTACCTGGCAGGATTATCGCATCAATATCGTTGATACCCCTGGGCATGCCGATTTTGGTGGCGAAGTTGAGCGTGTGTTATCAATGGTTGATTCTGTGTTGTTGCTCGTCGATGCGGTTGAAGGACCGATGCCGCAAACCCGTTTTGTGACCCAGAAAGCCTTGGCGCAGGGGCTTTGTCCAATCGTTGTTATCAATAAGGTGGATCGCCCCGGTGCACGTCCTGACTGGGTGCTTGATCAAACCTTCGATTTGTTTGATAACCTCGGCGCAACCGACGAGCAACTTGATTTTACCGTCGTCTACGCTTCTGCATTGAATGGCTATGCCGGCATTGATTCGGATGTTCGCGAGGGCAATATGGACCCTCTTTTTGCCACCATCGTTGAACATGTGCCTGCCCCTGATGTCGATGTCGATGCACCGCTGCAGTTGCAAGTCAGTAGCCTCGATTACAACAGTTATGTTGGCGTGATCGGTATTGCCCGTGTTAATCGCGGGACCCTGCGCAGCAATACAGCGGTGAAGATTGTTAATACCGAAGGTGTTGAGCGCAGTGCCCGGGTGCTGCAGATATTTTCTTTCAATGGTCTCGAGCGTGTTGAAATGGACGAGGCCCAGGCCGGCGATATTATCGCATTTACCGGTGCCAGCGAACTGAATATTTCGGACACTGTGTGTGATCCGCAACATGTCGAAGCGATGACGCCATTGAGTGTCGATGAGCCGACAGTGAGTATGACCATTCAGGTCAATAACTCACCTTTTTCCGGCCGTGAAGGCAAGTTCGTTACCTCGCGCCAGATCAATGAGCGTTTGCAGCGTGAGTTGCTGCATAACGTTGCCTTGCGTGTCAGTGCGACGGATGACCCGGACAAATTCAAGGTTTCCGGCCGCGGTGAGCTGCATCTGTCGATCCTGATCGAAAACATGCGCCGGGAAGGCTATGAAATGGGTGTTTCACGTCCTGAGGTTATTTTTCTCGAGGTTGACGGTGAGCGCCAGGAGCCTTTCGAACGTTTGACCGTTGATGTCGAGGATAGTCACCAGGGCGGGGTTATGGAGCGCCTCGGTCAGCGCGGTGGCGAACTCAGTGATATGTTGCCGGATGGCCATGGTCGAACGGTACTGCATTACATCATTCCTGCACGTGGTTTGATCGGTTTTCGGACCGAATTTATGACCGCAACCCAGGGCACGGGTTTGATCTACAGCAGTTTTGATCATTATGGCCCGGTCAAGCGTGGCCAGTATGGTACGCGAGGTAATGGTGTGTTGATTGCCAATGGTGTTGGCAAGGTGCTCGGATACGCTCTCTTTACATTGCAGGAACGTGGGCGTTTGTTTGTCTCACCGGGTGAGGAGGTTTACGAAGGCATGATTATTGGTATTCACAGCCGCAATAATGATCTCGTTGTTAATCCCCTCAAGGCCAAGCAATTGACCAATGTGCGCGCCTCCGGTACCGATGAAAATATCGTCCTGACGCCGCCCATCACGATGACCCTCGAACAGGCCCTGGAATTTGTTGATGATGACGAGCTGGTCGAAATCACACCAAAGAGCATTCGCATTCGCAAGCGTTTTTTGCTTGAACATGAACGTAAGCGGGCAGCACGTTCTGCGGTTGTTTGAAGCTAAACAATCGTGATGAAGAGTAGTGAAATTTTCACGGGAGGAAGCCGGTGACTTTGCAGGCTCTGCTTTTTGATGTTGACGGTACCCTGGCCGAAACCGAGCGTGATGGTCATCGCCCGGCCTTCAATATGGCCTTTGCTGACAACGGTCTTGATTGGCATTGGGATGAAGCGCTGTATGGTGAACTGCTGGCGGTTACTGGTGGCCAGGAACGCATGCATTATTTTATCGAGCATTATCTCGATGAAGCAGCGCGGCCTGCGAACGCTGCCGAACTGGTGCCTCTCTTGCATAAACAGAAGAACGAGCACTTTGCCAAACTGATTCGCAATGGCGATGTAGCCCTGCGTAGCGG
>JALWQD010000191.1:0-4274 GCA_026994735.1 Gammaproteobacteria bacterium
TCATCCTTATTGTCTGACATGTGCCTCCCCCGGCCATGGTATCTAAACGATTATCGGCAACTCAGCGTCATCGTCCCTGGTGGACTCAATGGGGGTAAAAACTGATATTCAAAAGCACCGGCATCCCACTGCCGCCCCCTGGGTCTGGCCCCGCCACCCGCATCCAGACGAATATCGAGACCGTATAATGTTTGGAAAATAGAATAGACACTATCTTCAGCCCTGAAATCAATCGCCGGCGACCCCTGTCTGAGATTAAAATTATTGCTCGCAGCATCGACAAACAACGGGTTAGAAACGAGGCAACCCTGGCACTGCCCCGAGGCCAGACTAAAAGCATTCAGAGTACTGTAATCCCGGTTTCCCCAGCTAAAGTTTTCGCTCTGCCCTGGATCATAGAAAATATTTTTCCCAACCACTGTCACATCCTGTGTCTGCCATGCAGCAATATAGAAATCACCAGGATTGATACCAAAGATAATATTACCAGCAATCCTCGCTGGCCCATGGTGAATAAGGTTGATGCCGCCTTCGACATCAAAAATCGTATTGTCAATAATATAACGATCCATATCACCACCTTCCCACAAGGCAATACCCTGCCCTCGTCGCCAAGGATCGCGTAAACTATAGCCAACACCCGGGCCGGGATGAATATTATGGATCAGGTTGCCAATAATATAAGCCTTATGTCCAACATTAATGGGATTAGTATCTGATTGCCGAATACCAAAATTGGAGTCATAGATATGGTTATAGATAATCCAGATATTGTTTGGCCCGTACTGATAACCCACACCATCGCCTGGTTGTAGGCCATTGGCCAGTGGCCGTCCGTGAAGTGTGTTTTGTGAAATGATGACATCGGAAGCCTGCTTAGACCAGATGCCGGATTGACGATTGTCGTAGGCAATATTACCACCGATGTAGACATGATGGAGATAGCGATAGCTATCAGTCCAATTACCGGCATTAATTTGAACACCATTACCGCTGAGGTTATAAAAGGTACTCGCTAACACCCAGATATTTTTCAGCTCACTGGTGCTATCCCGGCCCCAGAGATCTGCGTTAACACCATGAAAGTCCTGATCCTGTGGTACTGTCCAGTCACCCAGACTGTAAAATGAGGTGTTGTAAACAACGATATCAGTGATCATCATGCCTGAATTTGGGCGTATAATAACCCCTGCGGTATGGCGCAGATAGGTCTTATTTCTAACCCGTGAATTCCTCAGTGCAATATGATGGGAAGAACCAATCAGAGTCAATCCTGGGCCAGAGGCCCCGGAAAAGTCAATATTTTCGAGAATGGTATAACTGGATTCACGCATGGTAATCGTACGCGAGATGACGGGCATATTCTGACTGTCCTGACCACGAATCCAGCAAGGATTGGCTAGCGTACCGGCGCATGAAAGGTAAAGGTCCGCGCCAGCATAAACACCACCATGAATTTCAATCAATGTTCCTGCCGGTAGCACACCCCGAGGTAATGTCAGACGCGGCTTGTCCGGGAAGCCGAAAGGATTTGCGCTATCCGTCGCTAGCGGAGAGGTCTTGTCTATATAATAAGCATTGCTTGCCTCTGCTGATGGCCAGGCAATAGGGTTTACAGGTGATACCTCATCAATACCAAAGGAAGGTTTCGGGATTCCGATCGGAGGCTGGTATGCCAACGCTGTCCCTGTGAGCACAAGACTCAGCAGAATGGTCACAAGGGAAGCAAGAAAATATCGCCCGGATGATTTATTCATGGTGGACTAACCTCAAATTTCTTCGCTACATCAAACTGACAGCAGAATGACGCCATCTTAATCATTAGCATACTGACAGGATAGTATGCTGCTTAACGATAGCGACATCACACTATCAGCATTGCAGATAAACACGCCCAACCTTTCCACCTTAAACAGCCCCCTTGCCCTGTATGACAGCGGGCACTGTCTTCGCAAGAATTTTGAGATCCAGGCGCAGCGACCAGTTATCAATATACTCCAGATCCAGCTTCAACCAGTCGTCAAACGAGAGATTGCTGCGTCCAGAAACCTGCCACAAACAAGTCAAACCAGGACGAACGCTGAAACGTTTACGCTGAATACTCTTATCAAAACGGCTGACATCACGAATTGACATGGGACGGGGACCGACAAGACTCATATCGCCCTTGAGGACATTAATCAATTGTGGCAGCTCATCAAGACTACTTTTCCTGAGAAAACGACCAACCTTAGTTATCCGTGGATCATTTTCAATCTTGAAAATCGGCCCATCAGCTTCGTTGACAGTTTCAAGTTCAGACTGCAAGGCCTCACTGTTCTCGCACATCGAACGAAACTTGTACATCTTGAAGACACGTTTACGATAACCGATTCGTTCCTGGACAAAGAAAATACTGCCCGGGCTGTCGAGACGGATAAGCACTGAAATGACACCCAACAGAGGCATCAGCACGGGCATCGCAGCACAAACTGCGGCAACATCAAGCAATCGCTTGACAAACAATTTGAATTCATCCTGAGCCACCGGCTCGAAAGTCAGCAACGGGATAGTACCCAGCATGGCCAAACCCATACGAGCAACCTGTTTATCAATCATATCCGCCATATAGCGAAACTTGACCCCTTGCTCTTCACAGGCCAGAGCAATACCTTCAAGATCGATAATAATCGAGCGGGGAATCGCGACGATGACCTCATCAACGATATTCTGCTCAAGAAACCGACTGATTTCATTGACCTGACCAAGTACCTTGACACCCTGCAATTCCTCGCCAACTGTAGTGACATCACGATCGAGATAGCCGATAACACGTATCTTCCAGTCTGGGTTCTCAGCAACCGCTCTGACAAAGCGCTGACCACGCTGGCCACAACCGATAACCAAAACAGCCGTTAATCTCGACTCCAGCGTATCTTTCCGTAGCGCGCGTATCAGGGCACGGAAAGAGACAAGTAAAACCACCGATGTAACGGCAAAAATCAGGATAACCGCTCGACTCAAATAGCCGATCTGGAAGAGAAAATTGACACCAAATATCAGCATCAAAAAAGCACCAACGGCCTTCAGGCTGATGAATAGATCATCCCAAAAAGCATCCTTCCAAACCGTCGTCCGGTAGGCACCAAAAGCATAGAGAAAAAAGAACAGCGCTGAAATAATAAAAGGTAGCCAACGTAAGTGGGTCCCCCTTTCAAGGCTGCCGGCACCTTCATCCGTGACCAGATCACGCAATTCTATGGCCGAAAAGAAAGAAACCAGAATCAGGACAATATCCAGAAGAACTAATGTCCTGACAAGATTATCCTCCCGGCTATTCAGCATTGCCCAAACATCCCGTGTTACCCTCAGTTAATGCGATGACATTCGTTTTACAGACATGCACTGCATGGTATAGTCAGTGAAGGCGAACATCCATAGCTTGATGATCGGAAACCTTCAGCATTTCCTTTAGTTTTACTTAAGTCTCGCCGAACAAAGCGCTATTCCACCCTTTACTTCGAGGACAACGAACATCGGTTTTTCAGTCAGCGTAATCCGTCACTGGGGTGAATTATCGACACTCGCAGACGAATGGGATTCTCTGCTCCTGGAGACAACCGCAGATACTCTGTTTCTGCGCTGGCACTGGATTGCCAGCTGGGCCGAAATAGCAGCAGACAAACTATCCCCCTTCATTATAACTGTACGCGATAGCAATGATCACCTTGCTGGTCTGGCACCTTTTTATATCAGTCATTACCGTTTGCTCAAACTGCTTCCTGTCACTGTCCTGCGCCCACTGGCAGACTTAGACACTGGTGGCGAATATCCCGATATTATTTATCGGCAAAAGGACAGTGCAAGTGTCTACCCTGCTATTCTTGAAGCACTCATGGCGCACAAAAACCAGTGGGACATCATCTGGATGCCACGCATGCGTAGCTGGCAGGTAACGTGTTTGGCAAGTCATGCTCTACCCCGGCAACAGGGCGTGTTAAGTGTCCGTCAGCGTCAACATAGTTTTAGCGCGACAGAACTCCCGCAAAATAAAGCACTGTTCAAAAAACAGCTGCCGCGAAGAAAGCAGCGCAGCAATCAACGTAATCGCATCCTCAAGACAGCGGGCATCAGCTTTGAACGATGCCAAAACCAGGCAGACATCAAGCACTATCTCAGCGCCCTTTTCGCTCTCCATCAGCAACGCTGGCTACAAACAGGGTGTGATGGCGTCTTTATCAGAAAGCCGGCTGAGGCCGAATTTTACCGGCGATTTGTTCCCCATGCCCTGGAGC
>JALWQD010000191.1:4284-5596 GCA_026994735.1 Gammaproteobacteria bacterium
CCCTGGAGCAAGGCTGGCTTAGATTCCATGCCATAAAACAGGATGGCGAGATTAAAGCCATCCAACTCGGTTACGTCTACCAAGACCATTATCACATCTTGCAAGAAGGCTTTGCCCCTGACTTCATGCCGGGGGTAGGCGGTGTATTACGTTGGCTGGTCATTGATGAATGCATCGATCAGGGCATCAAAACCTATGACTTTCTTGGCCAACATACGGCACACAAGGCCAGTTGGCAAGCTAAAGAAAGGTTGGGCTCTGATATTATCATTGGCCATGACAGGCCCCTGAGCCGGCTTATCCAAGACGCGAAAATCTGGCCGACGGGCCGCTATCTGCGGCCCGTCATACGTACGCTTTAGCCTCTGCACGGCCTAATGGGCCAACAAAACCGCTTGCAAATGCGCAACAATCCGCGCTGCCGTCTGCCCATCCCAGTACTCAGGTGGCCGCGGATACACCTTTTCTTTCTGCAATACCTCAGCAAGCTTTTTCTCAACATTCTTCAATGAACAAAGACGATTAGTACCTTCCGTTACTGTAATTGGCCGCTCGGTATTGGCCCGCAGTGTCAGACAGGGAATACCCAGATAAGTCGTTTCTTCCTGAATGCCACCGGAGTCCGTCATGACAAAACGACACTGACTGACAAGGCTCATAAAACGAATATAATTGATGGGATCGAGCAACGTTATCTGCTCATTCCTTTCAAGGCGACTATACAAACCTTGCTGATCCAGGCATTGGCGTGTCCTTGGGTGCACCGGAAACACGAGAGACATCTCGCGACTAACCCGTTCCAACAACTCCACCAGACCCAGAAGTGTCGCTGCATCGTCAACGTTTGAAGGCCGATGGAAGGTCACCACACCATAAGCGTTGGGCTTCAAAGCCAGCGCCTGACATGCATTCTCGGCCTCGATACGATCACGCATCATCTCAAGCGAATCAATCATGATATTGCCTACGCGCTTGATGCGCTCCTCAGCAACACCTTCTGTACGCAAATGCTCATCACCATCAACAGAGGGAGTCCACAGAATATCTGCCAGGCGATCAGTGACAATACGGTTGATTTCTTCGGGCATATCCCGATCAAAGGAACGCAAACCGGCTTCCAGATGCGCCAGCAGTGGACGCTTGAGCTGTTTATCCGCGAGCAACAAAGGCGTCTCATAGGTCAGCTTGGCCACAGCCAGACTACAGGCCAGTGTCGAGTTAACATCACCAACAACAATCACCAGAGCAGGCCTCTCCTGTTTGAGGACATCTTCATAGGCCATCATTACCTGACTCGTCTGAACAGCATGAC
>JALWQD010000192.1:0-3819 GCA_026994735.1 Gammaproteobacteria bacterium
ATTGGTGAGTTGCAAGGCGGCCCCCAGATCATGGGCATACTTCAATGTTTCTCGTTCCTGGTAACCAAATATCTCGGCGGCCATCAGGCCAACCATGCTGGCAACACGGTGGGTATAGAGGCTGAGTTCAGTGAATGTCGGGTAATGATTGAAATCAAGATCCATTTCCATGCCATCGATAATTTCTTCGAAATATTCCTCCGGCAGGTTGTAACGAGCGACAGAGCGTGTCAGTGCCTTGCCGACAGGATGAGATGCATCCCCCTGAAAAACCCGCTTAATCTCGCTGCGCCACCATTCGAGTTTCGTTCGCGCTACCGCTTCATCGGCCATTTCATCAACGGTGTCATCGACTTCACGGCAAAAGGCATAGAGGGCAGTGATCGCCTGACGTTTTTCCGCATTCAGGAATAAAAAACTGTAATAAAAGCTGGAACCGCTACGGGCGGCTTTTTGCTGGCAATATTCGTCTGGCGTCATAGTTCACGATTGTCTGGTTGGCAGGATGGGGCCGCTAACCGGGCCTGTGGTGGTCTGATGAGACTGCGACCAACAATCCAGAGGATATCACTTCGACGCAGCCGGGGGCGACAAAAGAAGTTGCCCTGGCGGTGGGCAGCTTCAAGGCGATCAAGGATCCGCCAGCCTCCAAGAGCCGTAAGGCGCAATTCAAAACCAAGCCGGCCACCAATCTGCCAACCCAGTGGCGTCCCTTGGGCAAGGTATGCGCGGCAACGCCTTGTTTGCTGCTGCATAAGGTCGGTAAATGCCGCAGGTGCCTGACGCAGCCTGATGTGATCAGCATCGATACCGTATGCGCGCATTTCATCGACAGGCAAGTAGATACGGCCATTTTCATCATAATCCTGGGCCATGTCCTGATAGAAGTTGATCAACTGCAAGGCCCTGCAGAGGGCATCTGCGGCAGCCAGATGCGCGGCTTCATGGTGACCGTTCAGCAACAATAGCAAACGCCCCACTGGTTGCGCAGAGCGACGGCAATAATCAAGCACCTCGAAAAAGTTTTCGTAGCGTTGCTTGTCGATATCCTGGCGAAAAGCAGACAGCAGATCGAGAAAAGGCCTCAAGGGTAATTGATGTCTGTTAATGACATCCGCAAGCGCAATCAGGACAGGATCATCAACAGGCACTTGCCCGGGTAAACGGGCAATTCTTTCCGCTTCACCATCAAGCCAGCGATAACGCTCTGCGACCCCTTGTTCGCCTTCATCCGCGATGTCATCGGCACGACGGGCAAAGGCATAGATGACGGCGATCGGGCGGCGCAATTTTGCCGGCAACAGTTTCGAAGCAACAGGAAAGTTCTCGTAGTGCTGTCGAGCGATCTGCTGGCAGTGCCGGTAAGCCTGTTCGATGCTAATCGCGTTCATCCGTGCCCGCCGGTTGCCGGGCAACCTTGTCGATGCTCTCGGCTGCAGCGAGAGGGTCGCTGTTGTGAATACCCATGTCACGGAAGCGGCGGGCACTCGTGAGAATCTGGCGATCAAAGGAGCCGACCGCTTTGTTATAGTGCTCGAGGCTGCTGCCCAGTGACTTTCCGAGACGGACGAGGTGCTCATTGAATGTCCGCAGTCGTTTGTAAAGATCCTCGCCCAGAGCCTGGATATTCCTGGCATTTTCCGTCAGCGCCTGCTGATTCCAGCCATAGGCAATGGCACGCAGAAGGGCAACAAGACTGGTCGGTGTCGCGAGAATAACCTTGCGCGACAAGGCGTATTCAAGCAAGTTCTGATCGCGCTCAAGAGCGGCACTGAGAAAGTGTTCACCGGGAATAAACAGAACGACAAAATCAGGACTGCTGGCTAGCCTTTGCCAGTAGGCTTTGCTGGCCAGTTCCTGAACCCGCTCACGGACCTTGCGTGTGTGACGCTCGAATTGCTTTTCCTGTTCAACATCATCCGTGGCCTCGCTGGCACTGAGGTAGGCATCGAGCGGTGTCTTGACGTCTATGATGACTTCGCGGCCACCAGGCATACGGATAATCATATCGGGGCGGATAGCCCCTTCCTCATCGGCAATATGGGTCTGTTCAAAAAAATCGCAATACTCAACCATGCCGGCCAACTCAACCAGCCTGCGCAGCGTCAGTTCACCCCATTGGCCGCGTACTTCCGGCCGTCGTAGTGCCTGCACCAAACGACGGGTTTCACCCTGCAGCATCTGCTGGCTGGCAACCATTGTTTCAAGGTGTTTACCAAGAGCACCGTAGGATTCGTGTCGCTCCTTTTCTATCCGCTGTATCTGTTGACGCGTCTTTTCCATTATCTCGCGGATCGGTTTGACCATCGCTTCGACGGCTTGCTCGCGTTGTAGCAGCTCATTCTTTGATTGCAGATTGAATTGCTGCAGCTTTTCGCCTGCGAGGGTCAGAAACTGGCGATTGTTATCTTCGAGCGCTTGGCTCGACAATTTGGCAAACAGCTGCCCCAGACGCTCCTGATCTTCCTGTAACGCGCTCATGCGTAACTGCTGGGCCTGACGCTCACTGTCCAGCGTTGCCGCTAAACGCACCCTTTCTTCATTAATACTTTGCCAGCGACGGTGAGCGATCAGTGCTGTCAACAAGACGCCAAGGCAAAGTCCGATCAATCCGGAAGCCATGATGCTGTACAGATCATGCCCCGCGTTCAAGCTTCCAGGCCCAGCCAGGGGAGAATGTCATGAGCACTGCTGATCATGGCATCGGCGTGCCAACTGACAGGGTCGTCCTCTTCGGCAAGATAGCCAAAAAGGGCTGCCAGGGTAGTCATTCCGGCCGCTCGACCGGCACGGATATCACGTTCGGCATCGCCAATATAGAGGCAGTCAGAGGCGGCAACCGCGATTTGTTCACAGGCATGCAGCAAGGGCCCGGGATGAGGCTTGCGATAGGCGATGGTATCGCCACTGATAATACAGGCTGCGCGTTCTGTCAGTGCCAGGGCTGTCATCAATGGGTCAGTCAGTTCGGCCGGCTTGTTGGTGACAACGCCCCAGGGGATCAGACGCTGTTCCAGCACTTGCAGTAATTCGTCGATGCCCGGAAAAAGGCGGGTTTCAACGGCAATATTGTCTCGGTAATGATCAAGAAATGGCTGTCGCAGTCGCTCTCGCTGGTGGTCATCCGGAAAACCGAGATCAAGCAGCGCCGCTGTCCCATGGGAAACCTGTGGCCGAATCGTGTCATAGGGCAGGGGCGGGAGACCCTGTTCCCGACGCAAATGATTGAGTGTGTTAGCCAGGTCCGGTGCGGTATCCACAAGGGTGCCATCAAGGTCGAAGAGAACTGCCTGTGGCAGCGGGCAGGATTTGATCCTCATCAAATGATCTAGTCAGCGGGACGCTGGGCATGGAGCAGATAATTGACCCGCACATCGTCATGCAAATGATACTGTTGACGCCAGGGGTCGTAGCCGATGCCGGCCATTGAAACAAGCTCAACATTTGCCTTACGTAACCAAGCGGCCAGTTCCGAAGGGCGGATGAAACAGGCATAGTCATGTGTCCCCCGTGGCAGCATGCCGAGGATATATTCACCGGCAATAATGGCCTGCAGATAAGCGCGAACGTTGCGGTTAATCGTTGAAAAAAACAGCTCGCCTCCGGGTTTTACAAGGCGGGCGCAAGCGGTAATGACGGACGCAGGTGAAGGTACATGCTCGAGCATTTCGAGACAGCAGACGACATCAAACTGTGCCGCATGTTCGGTCGCATAATCCTCGACAAGAACGCATTGATAATCAACTTCGAGACCACTTTCAAGCAGATGCAGGCGAGCAACAGCCAAGCTGTCTTCGGCCATGTCGATAGCGGTAACCC
>JALWQD010000192.1:3829-7662 GCA_026994735.1 Gammaproteobacteria bacterium
CCCGGGCTCCCCGTGCCGCCAGCCCTTCAGCCAGAATACCGCCACCACAACCGACATCAAGAACCTTTTTACCGGCGAGGGTGCAACGTTCTTCAATAAAAGCCAGGCGTAGCGGGTTAATTTCATGCAGTGGTTTAAACTCTCCACAAGGATCCCACCAATGTGAGGCGGAAGCATTGAATTTGGCAACTTCCGCTGTATCAATATTGGCGTTTGCTGACGTCTCCGCTGTTTCATTCATCGCTCTCAGGCTCCCTTGCCATGGGCGATACGGTCCTGCCAGATGCGTACTTGTGACAGCAAAGCGTCCCTGTCGATGGTTGTCAACTGACGTTCGCTGAGCAGGTGACGGCCACCAACCCAGACATCGCTGATCTGTTGGCGACAGGCAGTGTAGACAATTTGCGAGACAGGATGATAGAGCGGCTGACTTTCCAGCTCATCGAGATCGATGGCAACAATATCGGCCAGTTTGCCCTGTTCCAATGAGCCGGTTTCATCACCAAGCCCGAGAGCCCGGGCACCATTCAGGGTTGCCATGCGCAGAGCCTGCTCAGCAGGCAAGGCACTGGCATCTTGGGCAACGGCCTTCGCCAGCAGAGCCGCCGTGCGCATTTCAGCGAGCATATCGAGGTCATTGTTGCTGGCCGCCCCATCAGTACCCAAAGCAACATTAACCCCCGCATCCAGCAGCGCCTGAACCGGACAAAAACCGCTCGCCAACTTAAGGTTGGATTCCGGACAATGGATCACGTGAACACCGCGGCTGGCAATCAACTCGATATCAGTATTATCAAGTTGTGTCATATGGACGGCCAGCATATTCGGCGATAACAGCCCCAGATGATCGAGCCTTTGCAAGGGCTTGAGCGCATTGTTTTCCAAGGCCTGACTGACCTCAAAGGCCGTCTCATGAAGATGCATATGAATCCCAACATCAAGCTCTTCCGCCAGTGTCCGGATCGATGCCAGCGGTCCATCCGAGACGGTATAGGGGGCGTGCGGAGCAAACAATGTACTGATCAGCGGGTCGTGTTGGTATTGATCGTGCAATGCCAGGCCCTTGCTCAGGTACTCATCGGGCTGACTGGCCCAGGCGGTGGGAAAATCAATCATAATCATGCCAACAGCGGCACGAATACCGGCCTGGCTGGCGGCTAGCGCCGTCTTGTCAGGAAAAAAATACATGTCATTGAAGCAGGTCGTGCCGCTGCGCAGCATTTCGGCAATGGCCAGCCGAGTGCCATCAAAGACAAAATCAGGGCTAATCCATTGTCCTTCAGCAGGCCAGATATGGTCGTTCAACCATTCCATCAGGGGCAGATCGTCAGCGAGGCCGCGGAACAGGTTCATTGCCGCATGAGTATGACTATTGACGAAGCCCGGAATCAGCGCATGGCGGGGCCGCTGCAGTTCCTGGCGCGGATTAAATTTTCCGGCACAGTCTGGCGTTGGCAGAATTGCCAGTATGCGGCCATCATTAATGACCAGACTATGGTTTTCGTAAACCACGTGCTCTGGCTCGACAGGGATAATCCAGCGACAATGGATCAGGGTATCAACGGCTTGCATGGCAACCTTACCAAGTTTTAGGAAGCCGTCAGTATAACCATTTTTATCATTATTGACAGGCCATAAGCAGCCGTCAATGAAGCGCATTTAACGGCCTCAGGGACGCTTTGGCCGTTTCTGCAGATGTTCAGGAATGACCGCTGACTGGGTGCAGAAACAGTTGGATCTCGACGCGACGATTATTGCTGCGTCCCAGTACCTGCCAGGGCTCGTCAACAGGCATTGCTTCGCCGACAGCGCGTTCCTTCATCAACGGTGACGGTACAGCGTTGCTTTCCAGCCAGCGGCGGACAGCCTTTGCGCGTCTGCCGGCGAGGCGATAATTATAATCTTCAGAAGCTGTTTCATCACACTGAGCATTGATCAGGACGCGACTGATCCGGCCCCTGTTTTCATCAATAAACCTGGCAACATGCAGCAATAACGGCTTGTTTTCAATCGCAATACGTGCCGAATCATGGGCAAACAGGATCGGTCGGACGCTGATCACATCAAAACTTCCACCTGCCATCTGCCAGGAGCGCTTTGGCAAACTGGCAATTTCCTGACGGCGTACCGGTTCACGCGCCGGCATCGCTGCAGGCGGCGTTGCCAGAATCGCCTGGGGCTGCAACGGTGGCAGGCTACGCTCACTGGCAGCGGCTACCGCTGACAGAGACAGCCCCAAACACAACAGCGAGTGGAAATATCGTTGAAATCGCATACCCGTATTATCGGCAAGGGCTGTAAAAACGGGAGTGGCAAAAGGTGATTGTGGTTGTTTCTTGGCCCTTGCTGGCTGATCGCTTCAGTCGTTGCCAGGCTCCATGGCAAGAACAGGGGCTAGCGACTCTGGGCGTGCATCGGGTTGGCCATTGATGAGCAGATCCTGCAAGCCACCTGCCCCATAAACCTTGTCCCACATCTGCTGGTAGCTGATTAAACAGGCCGCCATCGGATTACTGGCCCGGGAACGATGGATATTTAACTGCCACAACAATCCCCGCAAGCGTCGTTGTCTCTTTTCAGGCGCAGCAGCTATCGTCGCCTGGAGCATCTCCTGACGTGCTTTTTCGAAACCGGCAGGATCGTTCTCGGCGAGTTCTTTCCAGGCATCAAAGTCAAAATCAATGTCGAGTCGTTTTAAATTATCGGCGTATGTCGAAGTCATGAACTGTCCTCCGGCGACTGCCCCGGCAGATCCCCAGGGTAGTGGTTTTTTAACTATATGGGCCATCTGATTCAGCAACGGCAGCTGTCATTATAACAGAAAGCGAACTAACAACTGTGAACGGAGTAGAAAACAGCCCCTGCCTCTTTAAATATCGGACAAGAGGTAGAGGCTAAGCTTGAACGGGCGCTTACTATTGCATTAATGGTGCGATGAACCGAGGCTGTGGTCATATTCAAAGCCACGATCCGGCTTCGGATTATGACCCAGAGCGGCATCCACTTCATAAGGGATCGTGCCACACTGATTGCGGCCACCATCGAGACGGCAACTTCTCGCACCAAACATGGCGTACAGCGGATCCCAACCAAGAATCGCTGTCAGTAAGGGATAGACTGAAACGAGTACTGCCAGTGTTTCCCAACCCGTGATAACCGGTGACATCGTCATTGCTATCGCGCCTGCAGCCAATAATGCAAAGCCGACGATAAAACGAACGACTCGATCGAGCAGACCAATATTGTAGATGACACCCATCTTGTTTCTTCTGCGTTCCATGACACACCTCCTGATCCTCTGGGATCAATTCAGCCAGGTTGGCAGGAACAGTAAAACGCAGTTGTCTGGTCGGATACCGTGACAATGTCACAGAGTTTCAGTCAACAATTACAACGCGATTGCTGACGCTTGCCAGGCGGCTGGCTAGTAATGCGGTGGAGGGGGTTCAGCGGCTTGACCTTCAGCATCATGCAATTCCTCCATATATGGCTTTATACGATTGTTAAGCATTGATATTTGCTCTTGAAGTTGCCGGATTTGCTGCTGTTGCGAGAGTAATACCTGGTGCAACGTCTCCTGTCCGTCTTGCTGGTATGAAAGACGAATTTCAAGCTCGGTCAAACGCCGGCGTTCATCATTACAATCATTTTCTCCACTCATGCTTCTGCCGCCAACTGATCGAGTACCTGCTGATCGAGTAAAAGGGAAAGGGTAAACATGACACCAAAGCCACTGACATCGGACGGAATGTGGGCCAGCCCACCTTTATGGTTGCCGGCTGAAAGATCAATATGGAGCCAGGGTCGTTCAGCAACAAACCGTTGTAAAAAAC
>JALWQD010000192.1:7672-20134 GCA_026994735.1 Gammaproteobacteria bacterium
AAAAACATGCCGCAATAATCTGGTCGGCTTCGCCTTCAAGAGTACATTGCTTGACATCGGCAACCTTGCTTTCGAGCGCCTCAGAAAAGTCTTCATCGAGGGGGAAGGGCCAGACGCGCTCACCGCTGTCACGACCCGCAGCAATCACTGTTTCACGCAAGCTGTCACGATTACTACATGCACCGCTATAACGTGTACTGAGGGCATAGACACAAGCCCCTGTGAGGGTCGCATAGTCGATCATCAGTGTCGGCTTTTCGGCAGCGGCCATTGTCAAGGTATCCGCCAAGACCATGCGCCCTTCGGCATCGGTATGAACAATTTCGATAGTCTGTCCATTGAGGGCGCTAACAACTTCATTCTGACGAAATGCCGTTGGCCCAACATCATTGACAGCGAGTGCCAACCAGCAATCTATGGCAAAAGGCACTTGCAAGCGACTAAAAGCCAGCAGACTGGCGAGGGCAACAGCACTGCCTTGCATATCGCCATGCATATCATGCATATATTTTGCCGGCTTGAGATTGATACCGCCGGTATCAAAACAAATCCCCTTGCCAACGAGGGCCAGTGCCGGTGGCTGCTTTTTACTTTTCATCGCCTTCTTCGGCCGGTAACGAAGATGGACGATGCCCGCGCCATCATCCTCACTCCCCTGACAGACGGCGAGAAAAGCACCCGCGCCTTTTTTCTCCAATGCCTTACGATCATGAAAAGTCAGTTGCCAACCTTCTTCTTTGGCAAGTTGCCTGATGGACGTCAGATAATCAGTCGGACGCAGATGGTTTGTCGGTAAAGCGGTTAAATAGCGGGCCAGATTATTGCCCTGGATAAGGGCCTGCAGGTGCGTCTCATTCAGGTCTGCGGCCAAACCGTAGACTTCAACCGTCGCCAAGCGTGACTTTGCCTTACGCTCCTTACCAAAGCGAGGCATAGGAAAATCAGCCGCGGCGAGGGCGAGAATAACAGCCCGGGCCAGGCGGAGCGCAAAGCTGTCTGTAAAACCCTGCAGGCATAACTGAACATGTTCAGGACAATCTTTGCCGTGAGCTTCGGCATGACGCCGGGCCAGGGTCAGCAATTGAAACTGGTCACTGTCAGCATCGACAAAATTAAAAGAAAGCCGGGTTGTCGGCGTATTGGCTAAATCGATAACCAGGGGAATGCCCGCTTTATCATCATGACCGTGACGCCCGAGCATGGCAGCAATATAATTGCTATTCGGCATGTCTGCTATAGCTGTTTGGCAAGACTCACTTTTTTCCCCTAATAGTATGCAGTGCTTACTTCTCTTGAGATCGACCTGCGCAGTCACTGGATGCTGGATAATGTCAATGTGATGGTTCATATTTTCCGTTCTTGGCTAGTCTCCAGAGGTCTATTTTCTTGACCTAGCAGGAGAAAAAAACGATTATAGCCCCCGTTCTGCGGCCAAGACCGTAGAAGAGGGGGAGACGATGGCAATTCAACAGCCTTACCATATCGCTGATGTTCGCCTATTCGCACACGCTGTGCAAACCGCCAGGCAACGCCAAGGCGTTGCTGATTGTCCGGTTTGTCAAAGGCTGCTTGTGCCCCTTGATAGTTGAATAACCTGAAAACACTTAGACCTTGAAAGGTAATAACCTATGACCGTGACGCCCAATCATCGTGCGAACAACGATGACACTGTCGATCAATCGCAGCTGAGCGATGAAGTAAAACTTCGCCTTCTGCAGGAAATGCTCTATGCCCGGCGTTTTGAAGAACGTTGTTACGAGGCCTATGTCGAGCGCAAGATCGGTGGTTTTCTGCATCTTTATTCGGGTGAAGAAGCATGTGCCCATGGCGTCCTTGAAGCGGCTCGCCCCGGTGAAGATTATGTCATTACGGGTTACCGCGATCACATTCATGCGATTAAATGCGGCACCGACCCCCGCGCCGTTATGGCCGAGCTGTTCGCCAAAGAGACCGGTTGCAGCAAAGGACGCGGTGGTTCCATGCACCTGTTCGATGCCGAACATCATTTTATGGGTGGCTATGCCCTTGTTGGCGGCCCATTTCCGCTCGCCGTTGGTATGGCCAAGGCTATCAAACTGCGTCGCAGTGATGAAATTGCCATTTGCTTCCTCGGCGATGCGGCCAATAACCAGGGCACTTTTCACGAGTCGATGAATATGGCCAAGGTCTGGAACCTGCCCATATTGTTTGTCTGCGAGAATAATCTCTATGGTATCGGTACGCGCATCGAACGTTCAACGGCCGTCACCGATCAATACAAGCGTGCTGCTGCTTATGATATACCGGCGCAGCAAACGGATGGTCAGGACCTCGACAAGGTTTATGCTGCCGCCCGTGTTGCCGTTGATCATGTTCGTTCAGGTAATGGCCCGTATTTTCTCGAATTGATGACCTATCGTTACCGCGGCCATTCAATGTCGGATTCGAATGCCTATCGCGATGCCGAGGAAGAAAAAGTCTGGCAGGGACGTGATCCTATTGATCTCTGGAAAGAACGCCTGATTAACCAGGGGCTGATAACAGCGGAGACTTTCAAGTCGATGGACCATGAAATCATCGAAAGCATTGAGGATGATGTGATCGCCTTCGCCGAATCGTCACCTGAACCGGCAGTCTCCGAACTGGAAAAATATGTCCTGGCCGAGAACGACCCCTATGTTACGGGAGGAAAATAAACCATGGCCGAATTAATGTACTGGGAGGCAATTCGCCGCGCCCATGATGAAGAAATGGCCCATGACCCCCTGGTAATCGCTATGGGTGAAGACATTGGTATCGCCGGTGGTACTTATAAAGCCACCCAGGGATTGTTTGAAAAATATGGCTCTGAACGGATCATTGATACACCGATCTCAGAAAACGGTTATACCGGTTTGGGGATTGGTGCGTCCTTTTTGGGTGTGCGGCCGATTATCGAAATCATGTCAGTCAATTTTGCCTGGCTGGCGACAGACCAGATCGTCAATACTGCCGCCAAGGTGCGCTATATGTCCGGTGGCCAACTGGAGGCTCCGGTCGTGATCCGTTCTCCCGGTGGGACTGCACACCAGCTCGGTGCCCAGCATTCTGCGCGCATGGAAAAAGTCTTCATGGGTATCGCCGGTTTACGCGTCGTTACCCCGTCATCACCAAAGCAGGCCTATGGTCTGCTGAAATCCGCTGTTCGTTGTAATGACCCGGTTTTCATCAATGAGCATGAATTGATGTACAACCTTAAGGGCGATGTCCCTGATGAAGAATTCTTTCTGCCACTGGAAGGTTCGACGGTTGCTCGTGAGGGCACGGATATTACCCTCTTTGGCTATAATATTTCGACACATTGGTGCCTGCAAGCAGCAACAGAACTGTCTCGCGAACACGGTATTGAGGCCGAGGTCATTGACCTTTATGCGCTCAACCCACTCGATGCAGAAGGCATTGCCCGCTCTCTCCGCAAGACCCACCGGGCCTTGATTGTCGAAGAGGCGGAGGCGCCTGTTGGCGTCGGTTCCGAAGTCATGGCGATTATCAATGAAAATTGCTTTTTTGAGCTCGATGCGGCACCCCGCAGGGTCAGCGCAGCCAATGTGCCAATTCCCTACAATCACTCACTGGAGAAGGCTGCAATCCCTAACGTCAAGGATGTTGTCAGTGCCGTCCTCGCTACCTTTGGACTGAGTAACTGATTTCAGCTGACACATTTTAGCGTGCCGGCTGAAGAGACTGCTTCGGCCGGCACGGATATGCCATATGGATTTTTTGAGCCACCCTTATTTGAGGTTTGACGAGACACATGCCGAAGATATTTGAAATCAAGATGCCACAGCTGTCCGATACGATGACCGAGGGGGTCGTCGTCAGTTGGGAGAAAGAGGTCGGTGACAAGATATCGCGTGGTGATATTGTCGCTACCGTTGAAACAGACAAGGCCATCATGGATGTTGAGGTGTTTCGTGAAGGCTATTTATCAGGCCCTTTGGCGGCTGTTGACAGCACCATCCCGGTCGGTGAAGTCATGGCTACGCTGGTTGCCAATGCTGATGAAGTAAAGAGTGAAAGCCAGGACACGGCGAGCAGTGCCTCTGCTGTCAACACGGGAGCCGCTGCAACGAGTGCTGATGACAATGCCACGGCCAGCGAAGATCATCCTGAACATAACACTGTCGCGGCTCCCGTTGGCGCTACCTTTACCATCAAAATGCCGCAGCTTTCCGATACCATGACCGAGGGTGTCGTCGTCAGTTGGGAAAAAGAAATTGGCGCACAAATCTCCCGCGGCGATATTGTCGCTACCGTTGAAACAGACAAGGCCATCATGGATGTTGAGGTCTTTCGTGAAGGCTTCTTGTCGGGACCACTGGCCGCCATCGACAGTGTTATCCCTGTTGGTGGTGAAATGGCCTTTCTCGTCGCCGAAAAAGATCAAGTCGTCGATCAGCAACAGAGCGAACAAAGCAGCGGCACGCCCCCCAGCACAGCAAAGACAATGGCAATTCCACCGTCAGCTGCCGTGGTCAGCGCAAAAGTGACTCATGCCGGGACAGGTACTCCCGCACCACGCCCCAGCGACCGGGCGGCAACACCGTATGCACGTCAGTTAGCAGGCAAATTATCCGTCCATCTGGGGACTATCTCGGCAACCGGTCCGGACGGCGAAATTACCGCCCGTGATGTTGAAGCAGCCGCCGCACGCCAGCCACAAGCAAGTCCGGGCAGCAACAGCGCTGCCGTTATCGCTGAACCTGCTGTTGCCGGTGATGGCCGGCCAATGAATTCGCTTGAAAAAGCGATCAGTCGCAATATGATGGGCGCGCTGACAATGCCGACCTTTCATGTCACTGTACATGCCCATTCAGAAGCGCTGAAGCGTGCCGCTAAAGCGCAAGGCGTCTCTCTGACGGTTGCCATCGCCCGCGCCTGTGCCTTGGCCATGAGTCGTGTTCCCAGCATGAACTGGGCCTATCAGCCAACAGAGAAGATTGTTGAACGCACTCAGGTTGATATTGGTATGGCCGTTGCTGCCGATGATGGTGGCCTTGTTGTGCCCGTGTTGCGTGCCTGCGAAGAGCGGCCTTTGGCGGACCTTAATAGCGACTGGAAAACCCTTGTTGGCAAGGCCCGTGGTCGTCGTTTGACGCCGGATGAATTCAGCAATCCGACATTTATGATTTCCAACATGGGCATGATGGGTGTCTCTTCTTTTGATGCCTTGCCGACACCCGGACTGGCTGCAATCCTGGCCATTGCAGCCGATTCCGAACAAGGCATGCCACTGACGATTACCGCCGATCACCGAGTCGTTAATGGTGCCCAGGTTGCCCTTTACCTGCAGGCCCTGAAGGAAATGATCGAACAACCTGCCAGCTGGATGAGTGCCGGTGGCCCTGCCATCCCTGACGGTGACTGGGATTATGATGTTGTCGTTATCGGAGGTGGCCCGGGTGGCGAAGATTGCGCCCGTGACCTCGCCGGTCATGGTATCAAGGTGGCCATGATTAATGATGCTCCCTTTCCTGGTGGTGAATGCCTCTGGCGTGGCTGCATCCCGTCAAAGGCCTGGCGGGCTGCGGCTGACCGCATGCGTGACCGGGCAGGGGATGCCCGTCTCGGCATCGAGGGTACTGCAACGCCCTCGCTGAACTGGACGCAGCTTGAAGAAACCCGTCGCCGTGTTCTCGAAGAACGTGGCCAAATGGCTCTCAAGACCGATACCGGCGTGCGTATCAAGGTTATCCAGGGTTTTGCCTCTTTCGTCGATGATCATCACCTGATGATTGATGTACAGACGAATCATGATAACCCCCATCGTCGCCAGGAGATTGCAGAGACAGCGAGCGGCAAACAGATCAGTTTTGGCTGTGCCGTAATTGCCACTGGCGCACCTCCCTTTGTGCCGCCCATTGAAGGAGCCCACGATGGGCTGGCCAATGGCGCTGTTCTGACGTCGGACACCGTTTGGGCCCTGACAGAAGTCCCGCAGTCACTGGTTGTCATCGGTGGCGGTGCCATCGGACTTGAAATGGCACAGATCTTTCAGGATTTTGGCAGCCAGGTGACGCTGCTTGAGGCCCAGGAAAGGATATTGATGGAAGTTGAGGATGAAGTCGCCAAGCAGTTGACGACAATTCTCGAGTCGGATCCACGCCTGACAATCAAGACCTCGGTGCAGGTTTCAGCCATCAGTGGCAAGCCCGGTGCAGTCAGCGTCAATTACACCGATGCTGCCGGTGGAGCGCAGTCATTGCAGGCAGACAGAGTTATTATGGCTACCGGCAAGCGCCCACAGCTCGCGGGATTAAGCCTCGATAAAGCCGGAGTAAGCAGCAAAAATAGCATTATCGTTGCTGATACTGCTTGCCGCACAAATGTTAGCCACATCTTTGCTGTCGGTGACGTCATTGGTGGCCTGATGCTTGCCCATACGGCCGGCCAACAGGGGCGTATTGCTGCCAATAATATTCTTGGTGAACGCGCCCGCTATCATGAAGAACTCGATTGCGGTGTTATTTTTACACGACCGGAGGCTGCTTTTGTCGGTCTCTCCGTGGCGCAGGCAAAAGAGGCCGGGATGGATGCCGTGGAGGTCAAAATGCCTATCAGTATCGATGCCAAGGCCATGATCAATGGTGAAAACCATGGTCTCATCAAGATTGTTGCCGACAAGAGTACACGCCGGATTGTCGGCGTCCACTTTCTTGCTGACCACGCGGATACCTTGATCGGTGAAGCTGTCATGATGGTTTCAGCCGCATTGACACTGGACCAGGTGGCGGAGGCCATTCATCCACATCCGACACAAACGGAACTGTTTGGCGAGATGGCCCGACGGCTGCTGGCACGCCTGCAGCGGACACAACGCACACGCGGCAAATAGGCAAGAGAGCAATCATTATGTCAGAAAAAATCAAGAAAGTAGTATTGGCCTATTCCGGTGGACTCGATACCTCTGTCATTCTGAAATGGCTCGAAGATATCTATGGCTGCGAGGTGGTCACCTTTACTGCTGATATCGGCCAGGGCGAGGAAGTCGAACCAGCACGGAAAAAGGCTGCCGCCCTCGGCGTTAAAGATATCTATATCGAAGATCTGCGCGAAGATTTTGTCCGCGATTATGTCTTCCCCATGTTTCGTGCGAATACCGTTTACGAGGGTGAATACCTGCTCGGGACATCGATTGCCCGCCCGCTGATCGCTAGGCGTCTGGTCGAGATTGCCAATGAAACCGGTGCCGATGCCATTGCCCATGGAGCAACAGGCAAAGGTAACGATCAGGTGCGTTTCGAGATAGGTGCCTACGCTCTGCGGCCGGATATCCGCATTATCGCCCCCTGGCGTGAATGGGACTTGCTGTCACGTGAACGTCTTCTCGCCTATGCCGAGGAACATCGCATTCCCATTGAGCAAAAACGCGGCACAAAATCGCCTTATTCCATGGATGCCAATCTGCTCCATATCTCTTATGAAGGGGATATCCTTGAAGACCCCTGGCAGGAACCCGAAGAATCGATGTGGCGCTGGACACGTTCTCCTGAAGAGGCGCCGGATCAGGCCCGCTACCTCGAACTCGATTACCAATGCGGTGACATTACTGCGATTGATGGCGCCGCGATGTCACCTGCCACCGTGCTTGAAACACTGAATCAAATCGGTGGCGATCACGCTATTGGTCGTCTTGATATTGTCGAAAATCGCTATGTTGGCATGAAATCACGGGGCTGCTATGAAACCCCTGGCGGCACTATCATGCTGAAAGCCCACCGAGCCATCGAATCACTGACACTCGATCGAGAAGTCGCCCATTTGAAAGATGAGCTCATGCCACGCTATGCCGAAATGATTTATAATGGCTACTGGTGGAGTCCCGAACGCGAAGTATTACAAAAATTGATTGACGAAACACAGCAAACGGTCAATGGCAGGGTACGTTTGCGACTCTATAAGGGGAATGTCACCGTTGTCGGGCGACAGTCCGAAAACGATAGCCTGTTTGATGCCGAGATCGCCACCTTTGAGGATGATGCGGGCGCTTATGACCAGCGTGATGCTGCCGGTTTTATCAAACTCAATGCCCTTCGCTTGCGGATAGCCCGTCGTCACTGAGAAGAATAAAAACACTCGTCTTAAGCCTTAAAAGTGAATCACTTCTCCGTTACCGCAGTGGCCATAATAGTGAACTGAAATGTGCCATCACGAATATAAAAAAAGTAGCGGGTTTTGTTTTTAGCAATATGTTCATATTGAAGCACTCAGGCTATTGCCATATGTTTGTACTGCAGAAAAGGAAGTGCTTCTCAGCCCTCGGCAAATGTCGTTTCTTGTTGCTCCTTTTGCTGCTATTAAGTACACAAACCTTGCTCGCGGAGGAACATTATAACGTTATGCCTGAACAGGCTATGGGACATAGCAAATTTTCAAGTCCCGCCTTGCTCCCTTTGCCAAGTCCCGTCATCATCAAAAAAAATTCCCGGCAGGAAAAGATAATCTCCCTCGGTTATCATTTGTACCGCGACCGTCACCTTTCCGGTGATGATCAATTTTCCTGTTTCGATTGCCATGACCTGAATCAAGGCGGCAGTAATGGCCAAACTGTCGCTCGTCAAGGCAGCACGCTCAATGTACCCTCGATATTTAATATGTATAACAGGGTCAATTTCTATCGTAATGGAAGAGCCCATAATTTATCCGAGCTTATTGACATGGCTATCAGCAATGATGATGAAATGGCTTCTGACTGGAGAAAAATACTGTCTTATTTAAAACAGAACAGCTTCTATTCAAAGCAGTTTCAGACGCTCTTCAAGAAAGCTCCGGAAAAAGAAAGTGTCAACCATGTGATGACCAGCTACGTCCGTCAACTCGCGGCCACAGACGCTCCTCTTGACCGGTATCTGTCCGGAGATGGAGAAGCGCTTGATCGTTGCCAGAAAAGAGGTTATGAAATTTTTCTCAGTGCCGGCTGCCAGGCCTGTCATCAGGGCAGCAATATCGGTGCAAATCTTTATCAAAAATTAGGGGTCGTCAATAACTACGAGGAAAAAATCATCGATGGATCGGAGGTGGGGACAGACAGGGATCGCCGTCAAATCACCGGCCGCAGTGAAGACAGGCATCGCTTTCTTGTCCCTAGCTTGCGTAATGTCACAAAAACGGCGCCTTACTTGCACGACGGCAGTATTGACACGCTACGTGATGTCGTCGAACTGATGTTCCAGTATCAACTCGGTCGAGACGTCGGGGAAGCGGAATTATCGTCCATTGTTAACTTTTTCACTGCCCTTGAAGGGCAGCTACCGGAACAAGTGAAGTAGCCGTCCATGCATCGCCCACTTTTTTTGCTGATATTGGTACTGGCAACGTTCACAGCATTTTTTTACCAATACTATGAGAAAAACCAGCAACAAAATCTATTTCCTCAGGCCATTAACAACATTGAAAAGTTACAACAGTTGCAAAAGAATATTGCCCTTGATCTTTTGTTACTGGAAAACGGCTCTAATCACAATTATGACCGTATCAGCCAGGATATGCGCCATTTTCAAAATGCAATTCATGCACTCAGCCATGGCCAATACGGTCTCTGGCAGACAACCAAACAAGCGAATATTGATAAAAACCTGGCGCTACTCCATCAAACAGCCATTGCTCAGGAATCGCTAATAGAAGATTTCAAGACGCATCATGCCATACTGAGCAATTCACAACGTTTTGTCGCCGGCCTCAGTGGTCTTAATCAAGACTCAATACTCCGTCGCTTTGATCAACACCCTGATATGACAAACTTGATCATTCACCTGATCAAGGATATTTTTGGCTTCCTTCATAATAATTCTCTCGCGCATAAATCTGACCTGTTACAACGTATCCAGCAAGCCAAGACAATGACTCAGCCGAGCATGTCTGTTCGTGACAAACGTGTCTGGCACAATATCCTCCGGCATTTCGAAATCATCCTCGCTGAAAAGGGTCGGGTCAATCGCCTCAGTGAACAAATATTATTGTTCAGTAACAGCCCTGTATTGGAACAACTTGACGCTCATATCCAGCATCAACGTAACGCTGATATTATCCGTCTTAACCGAGACGGCAGAATCCTCACCCTGCTGGTCGCACTGACTGCCCTGAGTCTGATGATTAGCCTGTCTTTTAGTCTGGCGAAAAACAGACGTATCAGAAAAGCACTGAGGGAGCTTGAAAACCAGCAGTTCGCCCTTGACCAGCATGCGATTGTCAGTACCACCGATATCGATGGCAACATTTTATATGTTAACGACAAGTTTATAGAAAGAACCGGTTTCACGCGCGCGGAACTGCTTGGCAGGAACCACCGCATGCTCAAGTCCGACGAGCATCCTAAGGCGTTTTTTCAGGAAATGTGGTCAACGATACTGGCTGGGCGGGTATGGCAGGGTGACATCTGTGACCTTGACCGGGAAGGTAATCGTATCTGGGTCAATTCAACGATTATTCCCTTTCTTGATGATCATGACAAACCTTATCAATTCATGGCCATTCGTACCGATTTTACAGCCATGAAAGAAACGGAGAAAGAACTCTTTGAGGCCAGGGACCGTGCGCAAGTTATTCTGGCTTCGATTGGAGATGCCGTCATCAGTATCAATGAGCAACAGCGCATTGATTATATGAATCCTGTTGCAGAAGGACTCACTGGCCTGCCGCAGCTCGATGTTGTTGGCCAGAAGTTATCCGATATTTTTGAAATTCTCGACGAACAGGAGCGGACGCCTGAGTACCTGACCATTAATGAATGCCTCGTAAAAGGGCATACAATGACGCTTTCAACCAACATTCTCATGAACCGCATCGATGGCCGCGAATTTGCCGTTGAAATCATTATCGCACCAACCCATGATCAATCCGGGAATATCACCGGCGCTGTTTTGGCGATGCATGACATGACCGAGACGCGTGGCTTAACGCGCAAGATTGCTCATCAGGCAAATCACGACCCTCTGACAGGTTTAAGTAACCGTCACGAATTTGAACGTATTCTGCGCAAGCTGCTGCATAAATCAAAAGAGGAGGGACGTGAACACGTCCTTTGCTATATTGACCTTGACCACTTCAAGGTGGTTAATGATACCTGTGGCCACATTGCTGGCGATGAGCTATTACGACAAGTCTCTGAAATTCTGCGCGCCCAAATTCGTGACCGTGATCTGCTGGCCAGAATTGGCGGTGATGAGTTTTCATTATTACTCGGAGAATGTCCCGTGCCACGGGCACAGGACATTGCCAATAACCTCTGTCGTGAAATCAAGGCCTTTCGCTTCTCCTGGGAAGGTCGGATATTCCAGATTGGAGCCAGCATAGGTCTCGTACCGATCACCCCGGAAAGTATCGATACAGTGACTGTTATGCGTCATGCTGATACGGCCTGCTATATGGCTAAGGATCAGGGTAGAAATGGCTGTTACCTCTATCATGAGGCGGATAAGGACCTGAGTGAGAGAACCGGCGAGATGAACTGGATCTCGCGCTTGACACAGGCACTCGATGACGACCGTTTTATTATCTACAGCCATCCGACACAGCCTTTGCATGGCGCCGAACCTTACCGCGAAATTCTTCTCCGCCTACGCACTGTTGATGGTCAGATCATCAGTCCGATGGCCTTTATTCCGGCTGCTGAACGCCATGGCCTGATGGCTGACATTGATCGCTGGGTAATCCATGCAGTCCTTTCACGTTATTCAGAATGGCAATCACAACAGGGTGTTATTGCAGTGAACCTGTCGGGTGCATCCTTGAGTGATAAGACATTAGCCGATTACATCATTGCCCAAATAGCCGAATTTGAGGTTAACCCGGAACAGCTCTGCTTTGAGATTACCGAGACCACGGCGATTGGCAACCTTATCAGTGCCATGAAATTGATTGATCGCTTGAAAGCCATTGGCTGCCAGTTTGCACTCGATGACTTTGGCAGTGGCCTGTCCTCATTTGCCTATCTGAAACAACTGCCCGTCGATTTCCTGAAGATTGATGGTGTCTTTGTCAGGGATATGAATAATAATCGTTTTGATAAGGCAATGGTTGAATCAATCAACCATATCGGCCATGTTATGGGCCTCAAGACTATCGCTGAATTTGTTGAAGATAATGCTGTACTGGAACAGTTAAGCGACCTGGGCATTGATTATGCCCAAGGATTTTCAATAGAGCGTCCAAGTTTGTTTTTTAACGCGCAGCAATTGGATGAGGGACAAATTGCCTAAACAGTAGCCGTGTTTTGCCAACCAGAACCGACTGTTGAGTTCGCGTTTATGCGCTTTGACGACTGTCTTCATCCTGCTGGGCAAGCAGGGCATCCACATCAACAGCTTCCGTGCCGGCTTCATCGAGGGCTTCTGCCCAGGCGGCAGCAAGGTCGTCCTGGTTATCATCTGTGACATCGCCTACTTCTTCATCGATAACCAGACCTTCTTCAGCAGCGCCGATAACAGTGCCTTCAGAGTCTTCCGT
>JALWQD010000193.1 GCA_026994735.1 Gammaproteobacteria bacterium
CATGTTGGTTCTGCAGCAATAGATGTCCTCTGTATGAGACAGCTTCGTTGCCGTAGCCTTGCTTTTCTGCAACAGCAGGATACCTCGGCCGCAGTTCTTGACAAGCGTTAATCTGAGAATATAATTTCAAGCTGAGAATTAATTCTCATATATCCAGGTCTTGTGCCTGGGCACATTCAAGGACGACCATTGATCAATGATCTTGACAAGGGGAAGTATCTGATGGACAAGCGATATCAGCGCCTGATTGGCGCAACGGGGCTGCTCACGGCTCTGGCCGTGGGTCAGTCCGCGATGGCGGGCTATTATCAGCCCGCCAAGACCTACAGACTTAATGGGGTTGGTGCCTTGCAGAGTCTTGTCGCCGATTTCAACGCCGATGGCAGTGAGGATGTGGCCGTGCGTTTCCTGCGACCGGGTGGCCTGGGCTCGATGATCAACTTTCTCGCCGGCAATGGCTCGACCTCGATGCAGATCGAGTCGTCGATCGCGCTGCAGGCGCAGCTCGGCTGGATGGTGAGCGGTGACTTCAACGGGGATGGCCAGACCGACATCGCGGCACCCATCGCCAAACCGGCGGGCGCGAGTGATCCCTATTGTGGCCGTCAGGATGGCGTGGCCGTCTTCTATGGTCTGCACAACGACATTCAGCCCGATCTGCAGTTCGCGGCCTGTACGCCGACACCGGCCGGTGGACGGCTGGTCGTATTCGACGCGAACCAGGATGGTCTCGACGACCTCATCGTTGGTAACCAGCTCTACATTGGAGACGGCAGCGGCGCTTTCACGGCCGCCAGCCCGTTGCCGGTCGGTTGGAAGAGCGTCGTCGATATCAACGGTGACCACATCCCTGATGTTCTGACCGACTCGGTCGCTGTCTGCGGTGATGGCAGTGGGGCCTTCTCGTCCTGCCCCGTGCCGCCGAACGCCCCGCAGGTGCGAACCGATGCCCAGGGGCACCTGGCACGGACAGTCAATGGCCAGCCGGTCGGGGCGCGCTATCTTGCCTATGGCAAGAACCCGAAATACGTCCCGGCCTATGATCCCTCGCTGCAGGGCAGCATGCCCCTGAGCGGTCTCCGTCAGGCCGATGTCAATGGCGACGGCATCGACGATCTCGTTGGCTGGGTCGTGACCTCGCAGGTCAACCCGTCCTGGGACGAGTGGTATTACTGTCCCGGTCCGGGGTATAGCCATCCGGCCGACGTCGTCTTTCCGGCGACAGCGCGCTATTCGCAACAGCTCGCGGCCCAGGCCGTGGCCCGGCAGGCCTTTCGGGCCAAGTATGTCTATGTCCTCGGTAGCGGGCTCGGCGACAACTACTACGTCCTGCGCACGACCTACGATCAGGCTATCGCCAACAGCACGCCGATCACGCGCGCCCTGGCGGCACCGCTGGCCCAGGTCCGGCAGGACTGGAATGCCGCTCACGGCGGGGCGGGTACGGCACGCAGTGGCGTCCGTATCACACGGCCGTTCCGCAAGGCGCGCGGCGGCCGTCGCCAGGGACATCGTTTCTATGGAAGTGGTTACGTTTCACGTCCTTCGGTACCCAAGTGCTTCCGCTATCTGGACGCACCGACGCCGGCCAACCACTATTTCGGCTATGGACCGGGTCAGCTGGGTCATCGTCACGTCGTCCTGACGAACGAGCGGGTGCCGGAGATGTCGGCGATTCGTGTCATCCTCATTAATGCCGATGGCAGCACGAGCCAGGTCACGAGTGCCCCTGTCAAGGGCATTTTTCACAAGGCGGGTTTCGTGGTGACGGACGTCGATGGCGATGGCGTGCCCGATGTCGTTGCCGACCTTGATATGGTCAGCTATCCCGGTCGTGGTCTGGGCCCAGTGTCGGGCAGGGGGCCGGGCAAGGCCTTCTTCAAGGGACAGGGTGACGGCCAGTTCGTTGACGCTGGACAGCTTGCCGCTGCCTATAGCGACATGGGCGATTTCAACGGTGACGGAGCCACTGACTTTGGTCAGGCCTTCCCGGTTGCGGGCAGTGAGGACGTTTACAAGATCGACTTCCACGTCTCCATGGTGTCTCCACAGCAGGTCGTGCCGGCACCCCGGCCGGTGATACCACCGGTCACCGTGAACCCGCCGGTAGTTCCGGCCCCAGTGCCACAGACGACGCCACCGGCTTCGTCGACGGGCGGCGGAAGCGCTCCGGCGACCGCGCAGTTGACCTCGGTCATCGAGTCGGCCGGTACGGTCAGTGCGGCCGGGATCGGCTGGTTCGTCGTCAATGGTGCGCGCATCACGATCGATGCCGTGAGCGCCCTGAGCTTCCAGGACGGCTTCGGGCCGACCATCAAGGTCGGCGATCCGATCCAGTTCAAGGCCCAGGGCTACAGCGATGGTACGGCGGTTCTGATGGCGGCCGAGGTCGGCTGATCGCCGGCCGATAGTCTTCGTCTGACCTGACGCCCCGGGGCCGGGTGGTTCCGGGGCGTCTTTTCGTCTGCGGGCGAACTCGATGTTTGCCTCGGTGTATTCATGCGCGCAGCAAATCCTGGTCGGGCAGGTCGGTTTTCGGGGTTATTTATCCTCAGCGGTATTGATGAAGGGGAAAAGGCATCTCCCATGACAATGACTGCCTATGATTCTTGGCTGAAATCCAGCTAACGTTTTCCGGCGCTATCAGCGAGCCAGATACTTATCGCCACGGCTAAAGACAACACATGGGCGGGGAAACAATCGGAATGCGTCTGGCGAACGGGTTTGTCAGTGCATTCTTGTGCATCACCTTGCTTTCCTTTTTGTCAGGCTCACCAACAGCACACCACACAGCACCAGAGCGGCGCCAAAGGCCTGTGTCAGATCCATGGACTCATCGAGTATGAAGTAGGCGAGCAGCAAAGTGGAAACAGGGCCGATCGAGCCAACGATCGCCGCACGGTCGGCACCGATGTGCCGGATTCCGGCATTCATGAGAAAGGCAGGAAGAACGGTTGAGAGCAGTGCCAAGCCTATGGCCAGCAGCAGGACATCCGCTGAAACGACCAATTGGGTGACGGGTCTGGTGAGCATGAAATGGGCGATGGTCACGACACAGGCAACCGACATGGAATAGGCGGTAAAGCGCCTCGACCCGAAAAGCGGGATGTAGTGGCCGCTTGCCGTCATATAAAGGGCAAAGGCAACGGCGCTGCCGAACACCAGCAATGCCCCGAGTGTGATGTCAGGTGAAGCGGCCATCGGTTGAGCTCCATATACCAGCCCGATGCCGGCATAGCTCAGCAACAGGGCCAGGCGCTGTGCCCTGCTGATACTGCGACGATAGAGCAGGGCGGTCAGCAGCACCACAAAGGTTGGATAGAGAAACAGGATAAGTCGCTCCAGCCCCGCGGAGATGTATTCCAGTCCTTTGAAGTCCAGCAGGCTGGCCAGGTAGTAACCGGTGATGCCCAGTAACAGCAGGGCAACCCAGTCTTCGCGACGGCGCGTGGCGGCCGCTTTCTTTCCACAGCAGAGGGCGACAGCAAGAAAAAACGGTAGCGCGAATAACATTCGTAGCGTCATCAGGGTAATGGCATCGACCTCTACGCTGTCAGCATAGGCGAGCTTGATCAGGATCGACTTTGCTGAAAAGCCGATAGCGCCAAGCACGATCAGTACGCTACCCAGAAGGGGGCGTATTGTGGACTGGGGGGGCGTGTCCATGGGTTCCTCCGGTTGGGGCAACCACGGATCTAGCAGCGAGTAAGGGAAAGATGAATAGCAGTCGCTGCGGGATGCGCGGCTGCCGGTAAGAAATAAAGTTAATTCAGATGCAAACGGCAGCGGTAGGCAGGCAGGTGCCAGCGCAGTCGCCATTGACGGCTGTTTTGCAGACAAACAGGGTGTGCGATAACGGTTATCATGTGCTTGATTTAACTATAATCGGAAGATTGGTGTCAACACATTGCCCACTTTTTTGGTCACTGAAGCCATTGGTTTCCGTATCATTTTCTGCGAGAAGTTGTGATGAGCGGACGGTATCAATCAGCCTGGCATTGCATTTTTTGCAGCGCCATTTTTCAGGGGGAAATAATCTCAATGGTATCAGCAATGCCGTCGGCGAGCGGTTTATCGATAATGCGGATAATACTGGTGCCAAGACGAATGAGATTCTGAAAATCGGTCGGTGATGCCAGTGCGGCAGCAGATATTCCGCTGAAGGCTGTGTTGGCATTATAAGGATAGGTGACACCCTGGACGGTTACCGAAGTTGCTGTGCTGGCCTCAATGATGCCTTCGATGAGAATGTCCTTGGGGGCGACATGATCGACTTGTTTTGCCATCAGCGGAATGCCGGCACCCGTATCGCTGGCGGCAACGAGGAGAAAGTCACCGGGCAGGATGTCAGCGACCCTGTAGGGATTAATACTGTTGACCTCATCGGTTAGCTGAGAGGCTGAGGTGACCTGAATGCGTATGGTTGGCTGGCCGTTAAGGGGCAGGAGTTCAAGGGTTTGTGCTGCCGGGTTTGTCGATGCTACAGGTGCAAAGACCGAGACATCAAATTTGTGCACCTTGACCTGGCTGGCAACAATGCGGTTGTTTTGCCATTTTCCGACAACCTTTACCTGTGTGTTGGCGGCTAAAATAACCGTTGGCGGATTGAGTTCAGCCCTGCTGGCATCAACAGTCTGGCCATTGATGTCAAAATCGGCAACAGAGGTATAGCGGGTAATAATGCCTTCAAGCACGGCCTCATCACCGTCTTGCCCGCGTTGCGAAGGCAATGCGCTGACAGAGCGGGCTGCCAACAGTGTTGCCGTAGCGGATGACAGCGTTCCGCGTACCTTGATGGCTTGGCCATTGGTCGGGCCTGTGTTCAGGTTTGTCAGATCGGCTTGCGAGTAGTCGATACGAATGCCTGCGACCGTAAAACGCTTCTGGGCCGTGTCGAGAGCACTGATCAAGCCATCGCGTTCAACGAGAGTGACATCGGCAATAAATGGCGGCCGGCGAGCGATGCGACTGGCATGAAGCATGTTATTGGCATCGACAAAGCCGCTGATTTCGACGACATCACCGGGTGCGAGTGCAGTATAGCTGCTGTTTTCAAAGCGAGTGCGCCAGCGGTCACTGATAATCTGTTGACCGAGGACGCTAAAGCTTCGTTGCAGATTATCGTTGCTGCTATTCACGGGGCCGAGGATAGGCCCTTCTATGGCGGCATTGTAGATGATTTCAGATGCTGTGCCACGGCGGCGACTGTTACCATCAAACTGTCCGCGCACCTGAACAATCATGCCGATACGAAGATCATTTGCGGCCGCTAACTGATCTTTCAGTTGAATCGTTGTTGATGTGTCAAAAAAGAATTCGATGTCATTGACGAAAATACTGCCAAAGCCGGTGATGCGGCCAATTGAAAACAGGCCACTACCGCCAATACCACCCTGGTTATTGACGCCGCTGCCGCCGATACCGCCGCCGCCCCCCCCGGGACCGCCCGAGGCCACATACCTTTCGCGGCGAAAGGCGCCGCAGCCATCGCCGCCGCCGCCGCCCTTGACATGAATCTTGCCCTCGCCGAAAAACATCATTC
>JALWQD010000194.1 GCA_026994735.1 Gammaproteobacteria bacterium
TGGCAGCGATTATCAGCCCCGATAGCCAGCGCCATGAACAGGCCCTGGCCCGTTATGGCATGCACCTTGGCACCGCTTTTCAATTGATTGATGATGTCCTCGACTACAGTGCCAGCAGCGAACAGATCGGTAAAAATATCGGTGATGATCTGGCCGAAGGCAAACCTACCCTGCCGCTGATCCATGCCATGCGCGTCGGCACAGCAGCACAATCAGCGATCATCCGCCAGGCGATTGAATCCGGTGGTCGCGATGACATCGATAGCGTTCTCCAGACTATTGAATCAACGAATGCCTTGGCGTACACTGCCGAATCGGCAAAGGATGAGGCACAAAAGGCTCAAGAAGCCTTGTGTGATCTACCCGACTCACCCTATCGAGAGGCCTTGCTCTCACTGGCCGAATTCGCCGTTTGCCGCGATCATTGATCGCCAGCCTTATTATTTTCACCACACCATCGGGGTGTAGCTCAGCCTGGTAGAGCACTACGTTCGGGACGTAGGGGCCGTAGGTTCAAATCCTATCACCCCGACCATCAGCAAACGGCGCAAAATACCTGACTGCGGACAGCTGTCTTCGCCGACCATCCCAGAGGCCGCGCAGCGACCGCCTGTTATTGCCCTGCCCCTGACGCGGTAACGTATCACACACCACTACTAACAACTTACGCCCACCGACAACAGAGCGGACGTTTTACGGCCATAAAAAAAGGCCGGGCAAAAGCCCGGCCTCTTCGTCAAGAAAATGATCGAAAACGGCTTAGAACGTGCCGGTTACATTGATCATTGACTTGGCGCCATCATCAATACCACTGATTTTATTCAGCATGTTAGCCGTTGTCGTGCTACCGGCAGAAGCAGCGGTGTTACCGGTGCCGTCGGTATACTCGAAAGCGATTTCGAGGTTACTGGCCGGGCTGTAGGCAGCGTAGATGGTCGTTGCAGTATTGTCGTCAGAGGTGGCAAAAACGGCACTGTCCCAACCCACTGAGCTGTAACGCAGGCCGAGTTCGACGCCCATACCGGGATTACCCTTGACCCAGACATCATAGGCACCATCAACAACGTCCGAGGTGTTCAGATAATCAAAACCAACCTCGACCATGTTCATCCAGTCATAGCTGGCATTGATGTCAAAGACATTACCAGCTGACAGAGGATTGTTGGCAGCATCATAATCTTCCTGGGAAACAAAGCCAAACTCAACATTCAGCCCTGGAATCTGGCTCGGTGATACGCTGGCGTTCAGGGCCAGTGAATTACCGCCCGCAGCCGCTGTTGAAGAGCTGCCATGACCATTGCCGATATCATTCAGCACGGCACCGGTAACGGTAACCGGACCCATCATGCCAGTCAAAGCAACACCGGCAACATTGTTGCCAACAAACTCACCTGTCTGGTGATCGAGAACACTATAGACAGCACTGTGAGAGCTGAAGCGCTGGTCAACAATATCTTCCGCATCCTGGCCAACAGGGTTGTTGAAGACACCACCGATGGCGGTCAGCATCGGATTAATCTGCCAGGCAGCGTAGGCCTGCTCGAGTGAACCCGAAGCAGTTGTACTCGTGCTCAGGTCAACATCGGCACGAACCGTTACGGCACCGGCTGTATGGGTGAAATCAACTTCACCATTGGCACTGAACTGGTTTTCGTTAGGGTTGTCGGTACCGGTAGGGCCGGCAGTATTGTCGGCAGCTTCGTCAATAATGACCAGGTTAGCGTCAACAAAACCGCTGACATCAACAGCATAGGCACTGGTAACCGGGGCAGCAATGGCACTGGCAACGGCCAGGGCAATCAGTTTCTTGTTCATTTAGTCTCTCCCAAAAGTGGTTGTTTTACGACAGAGAGAGCATAAAACTCTCCCATCGGCGACTACTTATACCCGACAAAAAACAACAAAGCAACCACTTTTTTGCTTTTTGTGCAAAAAACACAAACATATGTTGCTTAAATGAGACATTCTTCAATAATCAGATAGTTAAAGGGAACGCTTTGCCCTTCACGGAGGGCCATGAAACATCAGTCGTATGAAATAAGCAACAACCACACTCACCCACTACAGACAAGCCGCGCCGCGACAAAAGGCCCCTTTCAGATATAACCTGGCGTGCGCGATGACCGGACACCAGAAACGACAACACCCGGCACAAGGGCCGGGTGTTGTTTGATGATGGCTGGGGGACCAGGATTCGAACCTGGATTGACGGAGTCAGAGTCCGTAGTCCTACCGTTGGACGATCCCCCAATAAAGCAAGGAGATTAGCGCTTCGAAAATTGAGGACGCTTACGTGCCTTGTGCAGACCGACCTTCTTACGCTCTACCTCACGCGCATCACGGGTCAGGAAACCAGCCTGACGCAAGGGCTGACGCAAACCCTCTTCATCATAGGCACGCAGCGCCCTGGCAATACCATGGCGGATGGCGCCGGCCTGGCCGCTATTGCCACCACCACAAACCGTCACCTGCAAATCAACCTTGCCGAGCATATTGGCAACTTCAAGCGGTTGACGGACAACCATGCGCGCAGTCTCACGACCAAAATAATCTTCCAGCGAACGCTTGTTGATTTCAATCTTGCCACTGCCCAGCGTCATAAAGACACGGGCCGCTGAACTTTTACGTCGACCGGTTGCGTAATACGTATTCTCTGCCATGTTCATTTCTCGTTGCTGCTGTTCTTGAATCACCTGACTGCCTTGCCGTCAGGATCAAAATTATCAGATATTTCAGAGTCGGTTAAATATCCAAAACCTGGGGCTGCTGTGCCGCATGCTCATGACCAGGGCCGCCATAGACACGCAGTTTGCGAAACATGGCTCGACCAAGTGGATTCTTCGGCAACATGCCCTTCACGGCCAATTCAATTACCCGTTCAGGGTGACTGGCGATCAACTTCTCAAAGCTGATGGACTTGAGGTTACCGATATAACCGGTGTGGTGGTGATACATCTTGTCGGTAGCCTTGCGTCCGCTTACCCGCACCTTGGCGGCATTAACGACAACAATATAGTCGCCGGTATCCACGTGAGGCGTATATTCCGGCTTATGCTTGCCGCGCAGACGTAAAGCGATCTCGGTGGCCAGTCGGCCCAAGGTCTTGCCTGCGGCATCGACGACATACCAGTTATGCTGGACGGTCTCCGGTTTTGCACTGAAGGTCTTCATAATAACGGCTGATCCTTAAGGTTCAAACATGTTCTGTCATGGCCAGAGACTACCCCGGACCAAGCTTACGACAGCCAACATCCACAGGTGCCGCAAGCATCAAAGCCCGAGGATTTTACAGTCTTGGCCCGTTCGAGGCAAGCTATCTGACGAAAGTTTTTTCAGCCGCATAAGAAGCACCCTCAATGGCAGTCCAGCGCAACCTGTCGCGCGCGCTTGTTTGCGGTAAGATGCCCGTCACAGAAGCATAACGAGACCCTTATCGCCATGCGTATCGCCACCTGGAATGTCAATTCACTGCGCGTCCGCCTGCCTCATGTCATTGACTGGCTGCAGGAGAATCCGGTTGATGTCCTCGCTTTGCAGGAAATCAAGCAACAAGACCCTGATTTCCCCCATCAAGCATTGCAGGCGATCGGTTACCACGCGGTCTGCAGTGGCCAGAAAACCTATAATGGTGTTGCCCTACTCAGCCGTCATGCCATCAACGATGTCGAAACAGGCCTGCCCGAACATGACGATCCGCAACGACGTCTGATTGCCGCAACCATTGCTGGCATTCGTATTGTCAATGTTTATATTCCCAATGGTGAAAAGCCGGAATCCGACAAATTCCATTACAAACTGGACTGGCTGGAACGCCTGCGTAACTACCTTCAGGCAGCCTTGCAGGTCTATTCCCGGCTGGTCATTGTCGGTGACTTTAATATTGCGCCCGACAGTCGCGACATCCATGACCCCGAGGCCTGGACCAACAAAATTCTCTGTACTGTTCAGGAACGCGAGGCCTTGACAGCGATCACCGACTGCGGCCTCAGCGACAGCTTCCGTCTCTGTACGCAAGAAGCCGGATTCTACAGCTGGTGGGACTATCGCGCCGCTGCCTTTCGCCGTGACCGGGGGCTGCGTATTGATCTCATCCTCTGCAGTTCGGCACTGAAAGCATCCTGTCAAAGTTGCATCATCGACAAGACTCCCCGTGGCTGGGAACGTCCCTCGGACCACGCCCCTGTGATCGCCGACTTCTCCCTCACCAACAATGAGACGCCGCATGAAATATCGTGACCTGCGTGACTTCATCAGCCAACTCGAGCAGCGCGGCCAGCTAACCCGCGTCAAGCACACGATTTCACCGCATCTGGAAATGACCGAAATCTGCGACCGCACACTGCGCGCTGACGGGCCGGCACTGCTCTTTGAACGAGCAGCAGGCAGTACGATGCCGGTACTGGCCAACCTCTTTGGCAGTGTTGGACGCGTCGCCCTGGGAATGGGTGAGGAATCCCCCCAGGCACTGCGTGAAGTCGGTCAATTACTCGCCTGTCTCAAGGAACCCGAGCCACCGAAAGGCATGAAAGATGCCTGGGACAAACTGCCGGCCTTCAAACAAGTACTCAATATGGCCCCGCGGAAATTGAAACGCGGCCTCTGCCAGGAGATCATCATCGAGGGTGAAGACGTCGACCTCACCGAGCTCCCCATCCAGACTTGCTGGCCTGGCGATGCTGCACCTCTGATCACCTGGGCCCTGGTTGTCACTCGCGGCCCGCACAAGGAACGCCAGAATCTTGGCATCTATCGCCAGCAGCTGATCGGCCGTAACAAACTGATTATGCGCTGGCTCTCCCATCGCGGCGGAGCCCTGGATTTTCGCGACTGGCAAACGGCACACCCGGGCGAACCCTTCCCGGTCAGTGTGGTCCTTGGCTGTGACCCGGCCACCCTGCTGGCCGCTGTGACACCGATCCCCGACAACCTTTCCGAATATGCCTTTGCCGGCTTGTTACGCGGCAGCAAAACCGAACTGGTCAACTGCATCGGCAACGCGCTGCAGGTCCCGGCCAATGCCGAGATCATCCTTGAGGGGCATATTGCCGCCGGCGAAGAAGCGCTTGAAGGCCCCTTTGGTGACCATACGGGCTATTATAATGAACAGGATCACTTCCCCGTCTTTACCGTCGACCGTATCTGTCAGCGCAGTGATGCCATCTATCACAGCACCTATACCGGCAGGCCACCGGATGAGCCGGCCATACTTGGTGTTGCCCTGAACGAGGTCTTCGTCCCGCTTTTGCAAAAACAATTCCCGGAGATCACGGATTTCTATCTGCCGCCGGAAGGCTGCTCCTACCGCCTGGCCTGTGTCAGCATTCGCAAACAATATCCGGGCCATGCCAAGCGCGTCATGCTCGGTATCTGGTCATTTCTGCGCCAGTTCATGTACACCAAATTCGTGATTGTCACCGACGATGATATCGACATTCGCAACTGGCCGGATGTTATCTGGGCGATGACAACACGGATGGATCCGGCCCGTGATATGACATTCATCGAGCACACACCCATCGAT
>JALWQD010000195.1 GCA_026994735.1 Gammaproteobacteria bacterium
CTTGAAATCAATCCCATGGACAGTCGACAATATCACCATGAAGAAATGCAACGGCAACAGCAGCACCAGTTAGCACGCCTGCTCGCCCGTGGTCTGGCCCACGAAATCAGAAATCCGTTAGGCGGTTTGCGCGGTGCTGCACAACTCCTTGCACGAGAAACGGACAACCAGGAGCTCCATGAATATACCGACATCATCATCAGTGAAGCTGACAGACTGACTGCACTTGTCGACCGCCTGCTTGGTCCCCGCAGTGGCCCCAAACAAGTCGACACCAATATTCACCGTCCGATCGAACATGTCCGCACCCTGATCGCGGCGGAAGGCCATCAAAACCTGAAGATTGAAACTGATTACGACCCCAGTTTGCCGGAAATCCGCATTGACCCCGATCAATTCGTGCAGGCGATGCTCAATATTGCTCTCAATGCGATACAGGCAATGCTGGGTGCTGGGAAACTGATAATCCGTACCCGCAGCCAACGCCAGGTCATGATTGGCGATCAATATCATCGCCTGGGGGCAAGAATTGATATCATTGACAATGGCCCCGGCATTCCCAGCGATATTGCTGGCAATATCTTTCTGCCGATGATTAGCAGCAGAGCTAATGGCAGCGGCCTTGGCCTGCCAATTGCCCAATCTCTCATACAGCAAAATGGAGGCATCATTGAATGTCATTCAGACAAAGGCAGCACAACCTTCAGCATCTTTCTCCCCCTAAAAGACGATGACGATTAACGCTTGGGTTGTCGAAGATGACCGTTCAATACGCTGGGTACTTGAAAAAGCCCTCAGCAAGACGGGCCTGGCCGTGCGTGAATTCTCCTCTGCTGAAGGCGTTCTTGCGGCGCTTGCCGAATCACCTCCCGACGTCATGCTCGTCGATATTCGCATGCCGGGCATGGATGGTCTGACTCTGCTGAAGGCAATCCATCAGCAAATAGCCAGACTACCCGTCATCATCATGACGGCCCATGCTGACCTGGAAAGCGCTGTCGCCGCTTGTCAGGCAGGTGCCTTTGACTACATTACCAAGCCCTTTGACATCGATGATGTGCTGACACTTGTCGAACGCGCTACAGCCCCTCAACCTGCAAGCAAACCCCATACTGAAGCACTCCCTCCGCTTGCTGATGGCGAAATCATTGGCAAGGCCATGGCCATGCAGCCGGTATTTCGGGCGATCGGCAAGCTTGCCCACACGCGCATGACTGTCCTCATCGGTGGTGAATCAGGTACCGGAAAAGAACTGGTTGCCCGCGCTCTGCATCAGCATAGCGCCCGCCATCAAGGCCCCTTTGTCGCCATCAACGCCGCTTCGATCCCTGCTGACCTGCTTGAATCCGAGCTTTTCGGCCATGAACGTGGCGCTTTCACGGGCGCACAAAACCAGCAAAGCGGCCGTTTTGAACAAGCCGATGGCGGCACCCTTTTCCTCGACGAAATTGGTGATATGCCCCTGGCCCTGCAAACTGGCCTGCTGCGTGTCCTGGCAAGCGGCGAATTCTACCGCGTAGGCGGTCGAGTACCGATCAAGGTCGATGTTCGTATCATCACAGCAACCCACCAAAACCTCCAGGCCGCCGTCCGCAGTCATCGCTTTCGTGAAGACCTCTACCACCGCCTCAATGTCATTCGCATCAATTTACCGGCCTTACGCGAACGCCACGAAGACATTCCCATCCTGGCGCGTCATTTTCTCTCTCAAATCTCCCGGGAACTCGGCTGCGAAACAAAAATGATCAGTCCTGCCTGTGAAGCGTTTCTCAATCAATTACCCTGGCCCGGCAATGTTCGACAACTGGAAAACTGCTGTCGCTGGCTGACCGTCATGGCACCGGGCAGAGTGATTGAGATTGACGATCTTCCGGCAGAGCTGCATAACGATCGCAACGACAACGAAAGCAGTCAACAACGTGATTGGCAAACACCGATGCGGCTTTGGGCGCGAAACAAGCTCGCCCAGGGTGCCAATGCCATCATGCCGGAAATTCAGTCCGAACTTGAGACGATCCTCATTCGTTGCGCGCTCGAACAAAGTGGTGGTCAGCGCCAGGAAGCTGCACGCCTGCTTGGCTGGGGCAGAAATACCCTCAGTCGCCGCATCAAGGAACTCGCTCTCGACATTTAGTGGCCACCAGCAACAGCAGCTCGCTGCGCCCGGCGGGCAAATTCAGCACCAGGGTTACGTGACAACAAGACACCACTCAAGAATTTAATCCAGACCGCCGATATTCCTCCTGTAGATTCACATACTCAACAGGCAGGTATTACCATGAACAAAACCCGCTCCGCTGACCGGAATCAATGGCAATCATATGCTATAAGCGCAGGGTTTACACTCATTGAACTCCTCATCATCCTGACTATTATTGGCATTCTCGCCAGTATTGCCATACCGGCATATAACAACTATACCCAGCGCAGCAAACTTGCCGAAGGGATGACCTCTCTGAGCAATCTGCGCCTGCAAATGGAACAGTATTATCAGGATAATCGCAGCTACGCGACGGCCGGAGCGACAACCTGTGCCATCGCTGCACCCGCTGGCAATGATTTCAATTTCAGCTGCACGGCACCGACAACAACCAGCTATGTCTGGACAGCGACCAGCGCCGGCGCAAGCCTGGGTGCCGGTCAATTTGTCTATACCATCGACCAGGATGGCAATCGCACGACAACAAAATTCAACGGTACCGTTTCCACGAGTACCTGCTGGGAAATCAGGCCAGGAAGCTGCAGCTAGGAATACTCAAGAAAATACTTATTTACGCCTGAATTGTGACCCCCCTCACACAAGCAACAAGCCATTTAGGCGCTAAATACATACTCCATGACTATTCGCAGAGGCATTCCTGGGAAAAAATGACACGCAGGCTATCAATACAGGCAAACAGAGAACGAGGATTTACGATTATCGAGATCATGGTCGTGATCTCGATTGTTGCCATTTTGGCTGCTATTCTCGTGCCGGGTATGGGCGGTATTTCTGCACGCAGCTCCCTGGCCTCGGCACAACAAGACCTGATGCAGGCTATCCGCAAAGCAAAGTCTGTTGCCCGCAACCAGAATACCGCCGTTACGATCACCCTCGTGGCAAATAATTCGCGTATAAGCCTGGCATCTGCTGACGGTCGCTTCACACAGAACATTGACTTGCCCGGATCGATTGCACCCGACACTTCAGCCGCTTACCGCTTTAACCCCATGGGCCTGCTCGATCAAACAGGTACGATTACCCTGATTTCAAGTCGCGATGCCACGCAAACAAGGGCCGTCACCATCCAGACGCTGTTCGGGCAACTGGAGGCCGGTTGATGAAGCAGACATTCAGGCAACAGATGAAGGAACAGGGTTTCACGCTGATTGAAATCCTTGTCGCTCTGTTGATTTTTGCTATTGGCGCTTTGGGTATCGCCCAGGTTACCGGCAACGCCATCGTCACCTCCGTAGACAACAATGCCCGTGCCATGGCCTTGAATATTGCCTCACAGCAACTGGAACCATTGTATCTTGCCGCAGGCAACGGCAATGCTGCCTTCAAGGCCGCACTCAACAGCTTTAACGGTGGCCGTGTCGTCAGCGGCAATGCCAATCGCGACAGTTATACCATCACTATTTTACAGGCCCAGGATAGCAGTCCTGCACCGGTCAATTTGCTCACCAGCGCGACACCGGCAAGCTGGGTTTCACCGCTAACCATTGCCGCCTCAATCACGTATGTTGGCCGCAGTGGCACCAAAACGGCCAATGCCTCCTTCACCTTTATTTCGCCAGGGCCCTGACAATGCCTGGCCAATCATTGCAAAAAAACCATCAACGCGGTTTTACGCTGGTCGAACTGATGGTTTCGATCACCCTCGCAAGCATCCTCTCCCTCGCCGTCATTGCTGCCTACTCCAACCAGGCAGCCACTTTCATCAATCAAGGCCGCAGTAACCAGGCTGCTGAGGATGGCCGTGAAGCCTTTACCGTCATCAACCGCTTACTCCGACAAGCAATCAGAAGCACAATAACGATTAATCAAACCGCCACCCAAACAACCATTGACTTCACCCTGCCTGCAGGCTTTCCTGTCTGGCCAAACACCACGGCCCCATATGATCGCAATGCAGTGCGTATTCTCTGGTCCAGCACCGGCGCCAATTCCGATCAAATACGCATTGCCTCAGCGACCAGCCTGGGCGCTCTCGGCGCAGCACCACTCGTTACCCTGGTCGGCAGCAACAGCGGTTTCAATACACGCATTATCGGCCTCACCCTGGCGACTGTCGCACCCGCCGGCCTGCAACTAACCCTTACCAGTCGTAGCGGTGCCACGCCTCCGGGACAGACTGCCACCGGCACCAGCTTTGAAGGCATCATCATCCCGCGGAACTGAATCGATGAGCAAGCAACCAAAAAATCATTGTTTAATGTCACGCCAGCAACAGCAGGAATCCGGATACATCCTGCTGATGGTGGCTGTGTTTATTCTTATCCTGCTCGGGGGGTCGACACAGTTTTTTTCCCGCGTCACTGAAGCCACCCGAATGTCCGGTGGTATTCGTGATAATACCGAAGCCTTGCTGCTCGCCGAAAGTGCCCTCAATCGTCTCATGGGACAATTCGTTAATACCCTTGACAGTGATGGCAATGGCACCGTGGATAAAAGCCAGGCCGGAATTATCCAGGCAAATATGGCCGACCCACGTGCCTTCATGATGCCCTATATGCTCTATACCAGCAGCGGTACAGCACTGGATCAATCGCGGCCCAGCCTGCTACAGAAAGTCGCCGATGGTGAAGCTTCGAATGCGGCCAACAATGCTCTTCCCGATGCTCATTTAAACGCTGCCGTTACAACCCTGAGAATCAATGATCTCTTTGTAAACGCCGGCACTCGTCCGGCACTCTATACCCTTAACAACAATGGCATGCTGATCAACAGCGCGGCTGCTAACTGGAATGCTGACAACAGCGCCAGTAAAGCGGCTGCCTGGGTAGAAGCCACCCAGAATCCAATCAAGACCGATGCTGTCGATCTCTATGTCCAGTCGATGGCCCAAACCGGCAATGCGCGCTGTTATCTCCAACGATACATCGGCACCTATTTTGCTAGCGTCACCATCGGCAGTATCTCTGTCCTGGCTGAAGCCAGCAATATTGCCCGCTGACAATGACCCTGTAGAGGAACTCATCATGACCAGGATGCCACAACTATTCGCCCGACAGCAGAGCACCGCAATACTCGTTTTCACAACGTTGCTTACAGTCATGAACACTGCACAGGCGGGGGTCAAACTGGCCTACAGCCCTTCAGGCAACATCGATATCGCTGCTGGCAGCTCGATCACGCTGACACTCTACGACAAAAAAAATGCTTGTTCCGGTAGCTACAGTTACAGCGTCGATGCCACTCCCGTCGGTACGGCCATATTAACCGGAAATACCCTTGTCTACAGTAATGATGGGACCAATGGCTTTCTGACCACCAACAAAAATGACAACAAATTCAAAGTCTACATC
>JALWQD010000196.1 GCA_026994735.1 Gammaproteobacteria bacterium
CCCATGGTGGCAATTTACTCGCCGGCCTGCATGCTGAAGCGGAGGCCATTCCCATTCGCACGGACAGTATTGACCTGGTGCTGTTACCGCATACTCTCGATTTGAGTGACGATCCGCATACGGTATTGCGTGAGGTTGACCGTGTTTTGGTGCCTGAAGGTCATGTCGTATTGTTGGGCTTTAATCCCTGGAGTGCCTGGGGGTTGTCCTATTATTGTTTGCGTCGCTGGCGTCGAGAACTGCCGCAGTTGAAGCTGCAAAGCGCGCATCGGACAGTAGACTGGCTGCGTCTACTGGGTTTCGATATTCTTCATTGTCAGCCATTTTATTTTCGTCCTCTATTGGGCCATGAAGGCATGATGGACAAGCTGGCCTGGATGGAAACACTTGGTCGGCGATGTTGGCCTTTGCTCGCGAGTGGTTATCAAATTGTTGCCCGTAAACAGGTGACGACGATGACGGCAATCAGGCCGACCAAGAGGCAACGGCGACGCTTCATTCCCAAAGAGGCCGTTGAGCCAGCACGTAGGAGTTCAGAATGTCGAAAACAGTAGAAATTTATAGTGATGGTGCTTGTCGCGGCAATCCGGGGCCGGGTGGCTGGGGCGCTTTGTTGCGTTATCAGGACAAAGAACGCACGCTTCATGGTGGCGAAGTGGAAACGACAAATAACCGGATGGAGCTGATGGCTGCAATCATGGCTCTGGAGTCCTTGAAACGGCCCTGCCAGGTGCGGCTGACGACAGATTCACAATATGTCATGAAAGGGATCAATGAGTGGCTTGTCAATTGGAAAAAGCGCGGTTGGCTGACAGCAGCACGGAAGCCGGTAAAGAATGCCGATCTCTGGCAGCGCCTCGATGATGCCTGCCAGGATCATGAGATTGAATGGTGCTGGGTTAAGGGCCACAGTGGTCACCGGGAAAATGAAATTGCCGATGCGCTTGCCAATCAGGGTGTTGATGAACTCGGAAGTGTGCGATGAGACAAATTGTACTGGATACCGAAACGACGGGACTTGAACCAAGCCAGGGCCATCGTATTATTGAGATCGGCTGTGTGGAACTGATTAACCGCCGGCCGACGGGTAATCATTACCACCAGTATCTGCAGCCTGATCGTGAGATTGACCCGGGAGCGCAGCAGGTGCATGGAATTTCGAACGAATTTCTCGCGGATAAGCCGCGCTTTGAGGAGGTTGTCGATGACCTGCTCGAGTATCTTCGTGGCGCCGAACTGATTATTCATAATGCGCCCTTTGATCTTGGTTTTTTGCGCCATGAGCTGGGTCTGGCTGGCCATCCTTTGGATATACTGGATAAAGATTGCCTGGTAACGGATACCTTGGTGATGGCGCGACAGTTGCATCCGGCGCAGAAAAACAATCTTGACGCGCTCTGCCGGCGTTATGAGATAGATAATTCCCAGCGCCAATTGCACGGTGCATTACTTGATGCCGAGATTCTCGCTGAAGTCTATCTGGTCATGACTGGCGGTCAGCGCCAGTTATTGTTGGATGATGAGGATGCGGACGGAGTGCAAGTGAACAGCCTGCGTCGTTTACCGGCAGATCGTCCACGATTGAAAGTGATACCGGCCAGCCCGGAAGAGCTGCGATGCCATCAGCAGCGACTGGCCGATATTGACAAGATCAGTGCTGATGGCTGTTTATGGTTACGCCTTGAGGCAAGTGCGCCCGAGGACGCCTGAGTTGAAGCCGTATAGGGTTCCGCACTGGCGCTGAGCGCCCTACATCAATTCGCTATTGATCCAGAGATGCGTGCCGATGCTGGCAAGATAGCCGAGGGCAATGGCCCAGCTCCATTTGAGATGTGACATAAAGGTGTAGTACCCACGTGCCTGTCCCATCAGGGCAACACCCGCAGCTGAGCCAACTGAGAGCAGGGAGCCACCCACTCCCGCTGTCAGGGTTACCAGCAGCCATTGTCCGCTCGACATATCAGGGTTCATATTGAGAACAGCAAACATTACCGGAATATTGTCGACCACGGCTGACATGACGCCGACAAGTGTATTGGCGATTGTCGCGCCGAGGTCGTTGTACATCAATTCCGAGGTTAGTGTCAGATAGCCGAGGGTGCCAAGTCCTCCGACACAGAGAATGACACCATAGAAAAACATCAAGGTGTCCCATTCAGCGCGCTGTACACTTTTGAAAATATCAAAGGCCTCGGGGTTGTTATTATCCTCATCGGCAACAGTTTCCGCTACGAGTTGGGGTTGGCGGCGTTCGGCCATTTTAATGCGATAGCCATAAAGCTTGAGTAGACCCAGTCCTGTCATCATGCCCAGGAATGGTGGCAGATGAACGGTATTATGGATAGTCACGGTCATGATAATGGTGAACAGAAAGAGGCCGACGACGAAGTAGCCGCCTGTTTTTACCTGGATCTCTTCGATCATTGGTGCTGGCATTGCTTTCGGCAGGGCCATCGACATGATGGCTGCCGGGAGCAGCCAGTTGACGACAGAGGGGAGAAAGAGATCGAAGAATTCGCTGAACTGGATGTGCCCTGATTGCCAGACCATCAGTGTCGTGATGTCACCGAAAGGACTAAAGGTACCACCGGCATTTGCGGCGATGACGATATTGATGCAGGAGATGGCAATAAAAGCCGCATTACCGGCGCCAACGGCAATAACCACTGCGCCCATGATCAATGCGGTAGTGAGGTTGTCAGCAATCGGGGAGATGCAGAATGCCAGCAGACCGGTGATCCAGAATATCGCGCGCAAGGATAGTCCTGAGGAGACCAGACGCGCACGCAAAAGAGAAAAGATGTTGCGCTCTTCCATGGTATTGATAAAGGTCATGGCAGAAAGCAGGAAGAGCATCAGTTCGGAGAAATCGAGCAAATGGTGGCGAACCTCGCTGGCGGCGGTATGGCTGTCGCCATGCTGGGCGTAGGCATAGGCAATGATAATCCAGATCAGGCCCGCTGCTGTCAGTACAGGTTTTGACTTTCGTAGATGGAGCATCTCTTCAAAAATGACGAAGATGTAAGCGAGTACAAACAGCACCAGGGCCGTATAGCCGTATGCAGTCGCCGTCAGATCGAGCAGCGTAGCATCTGAACTTGCCAAGGCTAGCGTGGGCAGACAACAGAGGATAAGGAAAATGATGTATTTCATTGGGGTGCCTTGAGGTAGAATGATCGCGCTGGCCTGCCTGCGGCAGCGGCCAAAAGAAACGGCGATTATAACCACTAGGCGGTCCCGACAACCAGCACTGACGCCGCTTTTTTCCAGTGGCACCTGTATCTTCGAGCGGATGAGGTTATTTTGAACAAGGCACACTATTCTTTCACGATGCGATTCACTGGCAAAGGTTTGCTGTTGTTGCTGTTGTTGCTGCCGTTTTCAGCCGGCGCAGCTGATTTGCAGGAGAAGTCGCGGGCGGTCATCAAACTCTATATCACCAGTCAGGGCTGGGATATTCGTCAACCCTGGCGTAAGGGGGCGGTGACTAACCGGGTTTGCACGGGTTTTTTTATAGCGGAGGGTATTTTGACCAATGCCCATTGCATTGCTGACGCAACCTTTATTGAAGCAGAATTGATGGGTGAGGCCAATCGTATTGAGGTTGGCAGGGTGGCTGTCAGCCATGATATTGACCTTGCTTTGCTGAAGCTGAAGGAAAATGATCTCGATAATTTACCGGAACCGATTCTCTTTGATTCCCTGCCCAAGTTACGTGATCGTGTGGTGACCATTGGTTATCCCGTTGGTGGACGGCAGATTTCCTATACAGAGGGTGTTATCTCACGTATTGAAATGATGCAATACGCACACAGTAATCAGTCCAACCTCATGGTCCAGACAGATGCTGCCATTAATCCCGGAAATTCCGGCGGACCGGTTTTTTCTGACCAATCGGCATCCTGTCTGGGCGTGGCGACACAGGTCTCACGCGGGGGGCAGGGGATAGGTTATTTTATTCCTACACCCGTGGTGAAACAGTTTTTGCTTGATTACAAGGACGGCGTCATTGATGGCCTACCGGGGATAGGTGCCTATTCGCAAAATCTTGAGAATCCAGCATTGCGTACCTCTCTCGGTATGACGGAAGGTCAATCCGGTGTCCGTATTTATAAAGTGATTCGCGGCAGCACGGTTGAGGATATGTTCCTTGTCGACGATGTCTTGCTGAGCATTGATGGCCACCCTATCTATAACGATGGCCAGGTGCCTTTTCGCGAGATTGGCAAGATTGGACTGGCCTATTATTTTACCAGTCGTCAGGTGGGTGAAAGCGTGGATTTCACTCTGTTGCGCAAGGGCAAGGTCAAGAAGATTCGGGTTTTGCTGGAACGGAACGGTTTTTCCCTGGTTCCGAATGTGCCTGAATTTGAAACACGACCGCGTTATTATGAGATCGCGGGGCTTGTCTTCCGTGTTCTTGAACCGCGTTACTTTACCAAACACAATATCGCCAAATTACGTCGTTATACCCGTCTTACCGTCGGTGATATCAAGGGGCTGGACGAGATTGTTGTTATCGGTTCTCGTTATCCTTCCGATCTGACCAAGGGGTATGGCAACAATATTCTCAATAGTCGTGTCAGGTCCGTTAATGGCCATCTGATTGGTAGTCTGACGGATATTATTGAAGCCTTTTCCCAGCCGCGAGAGAGTGGTTTTCATCGTATTGAATTGATCGATGGAAAGCGCATTATGATTGATATTGCCGAACTCGAAAAACAGGAATCATCGATCAAAGAACGTTACGCTATTGTTGACAGCAGTTATAACGGCAAGGAAATCGTTAGCGGGGAAAAATAATGACAGGGATGAGGAGCTTTTGCATCGTCTTGGACGGGCGGCGTATACTGCCTGTTTAATGATTCCGTCTTTAATCCGGCAGCAACTACGGGTTCAGGGCACAGAGAAATCGAGAGAGGGAAGCTATGTCAGCGTCTGCGGCAAAATGGTCGATGGTTTGTCATCTGGATCTGGGTAATGGTAAAGGACGTGTCGTTAGTGTCGAGAGCGCGGGTAGTGATTTCAGGGTCACTGAATTGCCCGTAGATACTGATGCCCTGGGTGATTTTCCGGCGATGTTTTTAGGGCTTGAGGATGCTCAGGCGCTGATGATGGACCGTGACAGCAAGGTGATCAGCAAACAGGCTGAATTTCCCCAGGAGGCTTTCGCCGCCTACGCTTACCCGGATCGTCAGCAAGATCATGTTTGGTTTATGTATGACGGTGAAAAGGGCAGTGGTTGTGATCGCCTGAATTGTGGTGAGAAGGGGTCCTCGGTGACCATAATCGATAAATCGAAGCAGCCACCTGAAGTGCTGGCTACCCTTTGTGTGGGGCGGGGCATCATGTGACAACGTTTATTTATCCCTCAGCCGAATTTCCGCAATTGGCAAGCAAGGCTTATGTCAGCAATCTGATGGACGGGACAATTTCAGTGGTCGCTAATGATCCCCGGGACAGTGATCAA
>JALWQD010000197.1 GCA_026994735.1 Gammaproteobacteria bacterium
GTCTGCAGCCTGGCTGATATCAGCGCAGGTGAGTTCCGGCAGCGTTTCCATGTCAGCCCTTGTCAAGGATGTCAGCCAACGTTTCCAGCAGGCGATTGCATTCGTCTTCACTGCCGATGGTAATACGCAGGTAATTGGCGATGCGTGGCTTATTGAAATGGCGCACAAGAATGCCGGCGCTTTTCAGCTGTTGATAGATGACAACGGCGGCCATTTGCCGGTGCTCAACGAAAACGAAATTGGCTGCCGATGGCAGGACAGAAAACCCCAGCTGTTCCAGCTTTACGGAGAGATTGTAGCGGTTGGAAATGACCTGTTTCAGGCGCTGGCAAAAATAATTCTCATCGGTCAGTGAGGCTAATGCTGCGGCTTGGGCAACCCTGTCGATGGGGTAGGAGTTGAACGAATCCTTGACCCGTTTTAGACCTTCGATCAGGTCGCGGTGGCCAATAGCGTAGCCGAGACGCAGGCCAGCAAGGCTGCGTGATTTTGAAAAGGTCTGGATAACGAGCAGGTTGTCATATTCTCGTGTCAATGGAATGGCTGATTCGCCACCAAAGTCGATATAGGCCTCGTCGATGATGATGACGGAGTCTGGCTGCTGCTGGCAGAGTGTGGCAATTGCGGATAATGGTAGCAGCCGGCTGGTAGGCGCATTCGGGTTGGCAAAGATAATGCCGCCGTTATCGCGATCATAATCCTCTACGGCGAGTGAAAAGTCCTCTCGCAGGGGGATGTTCTGGTAGTCGATCTGGTAGAGATCGCAATAGACAGGATAAAAGCTGTAACTGATGTCTGGAAACAAGAGCGGTCGGTGATGGCAAAAAAAGGCCTGAAAGCTATGTGCCAGTACTTCATCAGAGCCATTGCCGACAAAAATATTGTCGTCGTCGACAGCGCAATAGGTTGCCAGTGCCCGTGTTAATTGCACAGATTCCGGATCCGGATAGCGGCGCAATAGGTTGCCATCAATAGTCTCAATGGCCGTCATAACAGCCGGCGATGGCGGGTATGGGTTTTCATTGGTATTGAGCTTGATATAAGTCCTGTCCTGCGGTTGCTCGCCGGGGACATAGGGGGCCAGCTGGTGGACGATGGGAGACCAGAAACGACTCATGGCAGTGATTGTCTTGTTTTAAAGGGGGTTGCTAGATTGCCATGATGTCAGGTTGACAGCAACAGATGCGCTGTCTTGCTGTTTTCATGTTCGCGGCCAGGGCCGCGCCTAAAAGGAAGGAGGTATGGTTTGCGCCGGTGCAGTCCTTGTGCCTAATTGTCTCCATCCTGCTGCCACTGTCAGGGCGATAGCAGGGGTGTTTTTCAGTATTCTGGTGCTGCTTGGCGAGCCTGCACGGCTTCTCTCGTTGGAAGTGGACATGAATATATTGAGTATTGCTTGATTATAGAGGGCGGTTATCCGTTCGCGGTTATTTTATTATTGTTCGGGAACGGCAAAGCCGTGTTGTCGCCAAGCCTCGTAGAGTACGATGGCCGTGGCATTGGACAGATTAAGGCTGCGGTTGTCAGGGCGCATGGGTAAGCGAACCAGGTGTTGGTCGTCAAGACTGTCGAGCAGTGCCTGTGGTAGGCCGCGGGTCTCCGGGCCAAAGAGCAGGGCATCGCCTGGCTGGTAGGCGATATCGCTATAAAGGTGCTTGCCGCGAGTCGAAACGGCCAAAAGCCGGGCCGGTTGCTGTTGCTCGAGATAGCGTTCGAGACTTTTATGTTGTTGCACGCAGGCATATTCGTGATAGTCGAGTCCGGCACGACGCAGGCGCCGGTCATCGGGCTCAAAGCCGAGCGGCTCAATCAGGTGCAGGCTTGCTCCTGTGTTGGCGCAGAGGCGTATAATGTTGCCCGTGTTGGGCGGTATTTCGGGCTCAAACAGGACGATATCAAACATCAGTGCTAGCCTGGGGCGAAGAATGGAAGAGATGGTGGATAATAACAGGACTGCGCCGGAGAGCGAGAGCATTCAAGCGAGCCCCGAACTGGCAGTCGACTTTTGTGGCATGGCGATGCGGACACCGTTAGTGTTGCTTTCCGGTTGTGTTGGTTTTGGTCGGGAATATACTCGCGTGCAGGGTTTTTCACATGACCAGGTGGGGGCTGTTTGCCTCAAAGGGACAACCTTTGAGGCCCGCCTCGGCAATGCTGCTCACCGTCTGGCCGAGACGCCGATGGGCTTGATTAATGCGATCGGCTTACAAAATCCCGGAGTGTCTAAGGTCGTCGATGATATTTTGCCCACGCTCGATTTCAGTGAAACGCGCTATATTGCCAATGTTTCCGGTTCGACGCTGGAAGAGTACGAGGCCGTTACCCGTCGCTTTGATGATTCACCGATCGACGCCATTGAGATCAATATTTCCTGCCCGAATGTCAAGGAAGGTGGCGTTGCCTTTGGCAATGATCCCGCGATGTCGGCGCGTGTCGTCGAAGTCTGTCGCCGGGTTACCGATAAGCCTCTGATTACCAAGTTGTCACCGAATCAGACCGATATTGCTGACAATGCCCGTCGCTGTATCGAAGCGGGCAGCGATGCTTTTGCTGTTATCAATACCTTGATGGGGATGGCCATTGATAGTGAGACGCGGCGGACAGTAATTGGTAATAATCAGGGCGGGTTGTCAGGTCCGGCGATTAAGCCAGTGGCCTTGTTGAAAGTGCATCAGGTCTATCAGGTCTGTCGCGACCATGGGATACCGATTATCGGTCAAGGGGGGCTCATGACCGCAGCGGATGCGCTGGAATTCATAATCGCTGGAGCCACGGCCGTGGGGGTAGGTACGGCCTTGTTTTACGATCCGCTGGTTTGCGACACAATCAATGCCGGTATTGCTGATTATCTGCGTCGTCACCAGATGGCCTCCGTCCGTGAACTGGTCGGTACCTTGCAATTGAACGGCTGATTTTTAGGTGTCTGTTGACGGTGCTGCTCGTCAGCCGGTTGCTGTTTGCGCCTGAGCGAACAGGCCGGGCTGGTGTTTGATGGAAGCGCAGGGCTTGTCTGGAGACGGTGTTGTTGTCAGAAAATGCCAACAGCTGGATGCTGTTATCTAAGGTGCTATTCAATCGCCCCGTTATTTGGGGGATTCCATTTCTGCACGCGTTAACTGGCGGATTGGTGCGAGCAGCTGGTCAGTATCCTGCTGGCGAAAGTCCTGGATCGCTTCGCGTCGCTGATGACTGTCGAAGCCGAGCAGTTCGAGCGCTTTTTCACCCATCAACAGGCTCGATTCAAAGGTTTCCCGGGTAAAGAAGTCAATGTCATAGGCGATGAGTTGACGCACATGCTGGCGGTTGCGTGCCCGGGCAATCATGCGCAGATGCGGGAAATGGGTCAGGATCTGCTCAATGGCGCAAATCGATTCTTCCGGGTCGGCCAGGGTGATGACGATTAATTCCGCTTTCTCGGCTCCGGCTGCACGTAATAGTTCGGTTTTGCAGGGGTCGCCATAGAGGATGCGGTGACCCTGCTGGGCAGCCAGTTGAATCTGTTCTGGATGCATGTCGATGGCGGTGTAGGGAATGTCTTTTATGGCCAGCACCTTGCCAACAATCTGACCGACACGGCCAAAACCGGCAATGATGACCGGGGCACTTTGTTCCTCTTCGTTGACATCGAGGCTGTCGATTGTCGTTGGCCGGGCACTTTTCCTTGCCAGTTGCTGGAAGAGACGAAAACAAAGCGGTGTCAGAACCATGGACAGGCAGACGGCGAGGATAAGGGTTTCAACCGTGCTCTCCGGGAGGAGGCTCTCGCTCTGGGCAATGCCGAAAATGACAAAGGCAAACTCGCCGCCCTGGGCGAGGACGCCGGCGATCAGCAGCGAGTTTTCGCCATGGCCCGTATAACGATAGCTGACGAGCCAGATAAGCAAGGCCTTGAGTGTCATAAAGAGGATGACAATGCCTAGCATCAGCAATGGCTGCGTCATCAATAAAGCGGTATTGATGCTCATGCCGACAGCGATAAAAAAAAGTCCCATAAGGAGACCACGAAAGGGCTGGATTTCAGCTTCAATCTGATGGCGGTACTCGGATTCGGCGAGCAGGATGCCGGCGAGAAAGGCGCCGAGGGCCATCGATAGCCCGAGGCTATGAACCATCGCCGCGAGACCAAATACGAAGAGCAGGGTCGCGGCGGTAAAAATTTCGGCGCTACGGGTCAGAGCGATAAAGCGAAACAGCGGGTTGATCAGTGGTCGGCCAATGATAAACAGGCTGACAATGGTAACCAGGGCTATGCCCAGGCCCGGCCAGTCGAAGGGGTGTTCGAGGCGCCCTCCGAGAAGAGGCAGGACGGCCAGCATCGGGACGACAGCGAGGTCCTGGAAGAGCAGTATCGAAAAGGCCTTGCGCCCGGCCTGGGTATTGAGCAGTCGTTGCTCGCTGAGTAGTTGAACGGCAAAGGCTGTAGAGGACAGGGCGAGACCGAAGGCGATGACCAGGGCCTGCTCATGAGGCAGATTGAGGTATTCGGCGATTAACAGCAGTGGCAGGGCGCAGAGCAGTACCTGGCCGCCACCGAGGACGAAAATTGAACGGCGAAAGAGGCGCAGCCGGTTGGGTGTCAGTTCGAGACCGATGATGAAGAGTAGCAGGACAATACCCAGCTCTGAAAACTTGAGTACTTGCACAACATCTTCAATCAAGGCCAGACCCCAGGGGCCGATCAGGATGCCAGCGAAGAGATAACCGAGGATCGAACCAAAGCCGAGTCGCTGCAACAGGGGGACGCTGATAACTGCGGCGGCGAGGAATATGATGGCGTCGTTGAGCATGGTGGGCAACTCTCGGGTAGTTGCTGCAAGTCTACCATGGGTCCCTTTCTGCCAGCTGCAAGCGGGCCTTACTGGTGATCCAGACTGTCAGCGAGAATTTGCTGGTAACTGGCATATCTTGAGGCGCATATAAGGCCTTCTTTGACGGCGCTGGCAATGGCGCAACCGGCATCATTATCGTGGCGACAGTTACGGAAGCGGCAGTTGCTGATGTAAGGACGAAAGTCACGAAAGCCTTGGCTCAGTTGCTGGCTGTCTATTTTCCCAAGGGCAAAGGAGCGCACACCCGGAGAGTCGATGATTTCGCCTGATCCGGGGAGGTGGTAAAGCAGGGTTGTTGACGTTGTATGTTTGCCAAAGCCGCCTTTGCTGCTGAGTTTGCCAACCTCAATATCATGTCCGGGGACGAGGCAATTAATGAGTGATGATTTTCCGACGCCGGATTCGCCTACCAGGCAGCTGCGCCGCTTGCCCATATCACTGAGCAGTGTCTCAATGCCTGTGCCGTTATGGGCGCTGACAAAATGACAGCGGTAGCTCATGGCGCGATAGGGGCTGAGGGTTCGCGACAGTTGTGTGCGGGTCTTGTCATCACAGCCGTCGATTTTGTTGATGACGATCAACGCATCGAGTTGATTGCGTTCGGCACTGACGAGATAGCGGTCAAGCAGGTTG
>JALWQD010000198.1 GCA_026994735.1 Gammaproteobacteria bacterium
GAGCACACTCGCCGTACCTGTACACTTGCGCGCGTGTCAAATAACGTTTTGTGATGAAATAGCAGAACGCGAATGCCTGAGAGTAAGGCGCAAAGTGCACACAATACATTGATAATGCGACAACTGTCAACGATGCCGTCGCCTCTCAACGGCCACCGACCACGCACTTGTTCGGTGTAGCGCTGCTGCTCCTGTGGATTATTGTGGTGATCATTCTGACGCGAGAGTATTTTTGTCCAGGTGAGGCGAAAAGTGTAGAACGACTAAAACAGCTACCGGACAGGATACTTCAACCATACCGAGCCGATGGGATACCGATCGCTCCTACAGAGGCGACTGAGTCGCGATGTGGCGATCCATTTCTATTTGGGTCTCAATATGGTACGTCAAGTGTCGTGTATGTTAAGAGAATGGAGTCCTACCGTTAAACAAGACATTCCCGCAGCCCGCAAGAACACGGGCAGCAGCAACACAGCTGAGAGAGAGAGCGTTACCAGCAAAGGACCTGTCACTGGCGAGCGGCTGGGGACAACCTATCTCGGCGGCCAGAACAATGACCGTGGCTATGCCATCGCCATCGACAACAATCGTGATATTTATATCACCGGGAGCACGAACTCTAGCGATTTCCCGACAACTACCACTGCCTTTGACAGTATCCTCAATACAGGCAACAGTGGCTTTCGTGATGCCTTCGTCGCCAAACTCTCGGCCGATGGCAGCCAGCTGTTCTATGCCAGCTTCCTCGGTGGGCAAGCGGATGATGAGGCCCTTGATATCGCCACCAATGCTTCCGGACAAGCCTTTGTCAGTGGCTGGACACGCTCCGCTGATTTCCCACTTATCAACCCCCTTCAAAGTGGCCCCAGCGGTAAAAAAGATGTCTTTATCACCCGTTTGAACAATCTTGGCCAGCCTGTTTACTCGACCTATCTTGGCGGACAGGGAGACGATGTTGCGCGGGCCATTGCTGTCGATTCCCAGGACAGAATCTATCTCACCGGTTTCACCGCCTCAGGTGACCACGACCTGTCATTGCCGAACAAATCAACACGCCCCTGGCCAACCACGGCGGGTGCTTACGATATACGTTGTGGACAACAAGGCGCTTGCGATGGCAGTGACCGTCTGGGAAAAACGCTCACCCACTACGACGCCTTTCTGACCCGGATTGACAATGCCGGCAGCAGCCTTGGCTACTCGACTTTTCTCGGCGGCGGGCGTTACGATTATGGCAATGCACTCGCGATAACGGCAACAGGCGATATCATTGTCGCTGGCGAAACGCTGTCAGCAGATTTCCCCAGCACGGCGACAGCCTACATTTCAGCATGCCAGGATCGAGGCGATGGCCAGTGCCTCAGTGCCGAAGGTTATGTCCTGCGTATCCGGCCCAACGGGACAGCTGGCAATGATCTTGTTTTCGCTAGTTTCATTGGCGGCTCTGCTGCTGACGCTGTCACCGCCCTCAGCATTGACGCCAGCGAACGCATTTACCTCGCCCTGACCAGTCACTCTGATGATCTGCCAAGCCAGCAGGCCATCCTTGCCGGCCCACCTGAACGCCCTGACAATGCCGTTCTTACCCGCAGCCGCAATGCCTTCGTTGCCCGTCTTGACAGCACGGCCAGCAGCCTCACCTTCGCCTCCTACCTGGGAGGAAAAAATGATGACCGGGCAAGCGCCATTGCCATTGATAGCAATGGCCTGCTGCATATTGCCGGTTATACACTCTCTGCCAACCTGCCCATAAGCAATGATGCCAACCAGGCCAGACATGGTGATTTGAACGCCGCCACCAGTGCGACCACAGCTGATGATGGTTTCCTGCTGCGCATTGACACCCATGCCGATGGCAATTTGGCGGCAGAGCTCAGTAGTGATGCCGGCACTCCTGTCACACTCGGCCAACAGGTACGTTTCATCGCTACCGTGAAAAATCTCGGCCTGCAAACAGCGGAAGAAGTAACGCTCACTGATATCCTTCCTGATGCTGTTATCTTCGCTGCCGGGCAAAGTGACCCTCGCTGCCAATACGACAGCGGCCGCCTGAATTGCCAGCTGGGTGCCTTGCCTGCGGGCGCACAGCAACAGGTCAGTATCGTCGTACAGCCAAAGAATCAGGGCAATTACCAACACCAGGTCACTGTTTCTGCACTACAAACGGATAGCAATCTGGCTGACAATACCGCCAGCAATACCATTGAGGTCATGGCCGTCAATGCAAGCACTGGCGGCAGTGCAGCCTTCAGCTGGATCCTGTTATTGAGCCTCGTCAGTCTACCGTTGTTGCGGCGCGCCGATTACCCCGCCTCCGGTCGCCGGACATCAAGCACATTAGGCAGTTGAGCAATCCGGCTGAGCAGGCGACTAAGCGCTTCCATGCTCTCGACTTCAACGGTCAAACGCATCTTGGCAAGATGTCCACGCTTGACCGTATGACTGCGTATATCGACTAAATTGATTTTGTAGTCACTCAGGAGAGCAGAAACATCACGTAACAGGCCCTGCCGATCAAAAGCCTTGATCTCGATATCGACAGGATAATTCTGTTTTTCTTCGGCTCCCCAGGTCAGATCGACAACCCGCTGCGGCTGTCGCTGGCGACAACGCTGCAGGTTGGCACAATCACGCCGGTGGATCGTCACCCCTCGACCGATGGTGATATAACCACATATTTCATCGCCAGGAAGTGGATGACAACAGCGGGCAATATGCGTCAGCAGATTACCCACCCCCTGGATTTGTACACCACTGGCATGATCATCACGACGTCTTTCATGTAAGAGGGGCTGTGCCTTTTCCGGTCCCTCTTGCGTGCCCTTCAGCAAGGCCTGCGCGGCAGCCAGAAAGCGGGCCATCTTACATTCGCCATGGGCTACCGCGAGAAGAAAATCATCCTGGCAGGGATAGCCCAGGTTGTCGGAAATGTCATCCCGGCTGATACGCGCCAGGCCCAACCGACGCAGCTCGCGTTCAACAATCTGGCGTCCATCCTGAATATTTCGCTCGCGATCAAGCTGCCGAAACCAGTATTGGGCCTTGCCCCGAGCACGGGCAGTCTTGAGATAACCAAGATGCGGGTTCAGCCAGTCACGACTGGGCATGGCCTCCTTGCCGGTAAGAATTTCGACACATTCTCCTGTTTGCAATGCGGAATTCAGGCTCACCATGCGCCCGTTGACGCGAGCCCCACGACAACGGTGGCCTACTTCGGTATGAACACGGTAGGCAAAGTCCAGCGGTGTTGCGCCTTGTGGCAAATCGATCACCTGCCCTTTCGGCGTAAAAACATAAATCCGGTCAACGAAGACATCGTTGCGAAAATGATCAACCAATTCGGCCCCGTCTGCGACAGCATCCTTCCAGTCCAGCAGTTGGCGCAGCCAGGCTATTTGGCTATCAAGCGGGTGACCTTCTTCACCACTGTGACCGCCTTCCTTATAGCGCCAGTGTGCGGCAACCCCCAGTTCATTGACTGCGTGCATCTGGTAGGTGCGCAATTGAATCTCGACAACCTTGCCATGCGGGCCAACCACTGCCGTATGAATTGAGCGATAACCATTCTCCTTCGGTGTCGCAATATAGTCATCAAACTCACCCGGAATATATTGCCACAGGGAATGAATAGTGCCGAGAACGGTATAACAGGCCTGAACATCCTCTACGAGAATACGAATACCACGCACATCATAAAGATCATGATAGTTGATCTGCTTGCGTTCCATTTTGCGCCAGATACTGTAGATATGTTTAGCGCGGCCGCTGATTTCGGCATTCTTAACCCCCGCCTTCTGGCATTCCTGGCGTAATCTTTCGACCAGTTCGGCGATATAGCGATCACGGTCAACACGGCGCTCAGCAAGGAGGGAAGCAATGCGGTGGTAGAGCTTTGGTTCAAGATAGCGCAATGAAAGATCTTCAAGCTCCCATTTCAACTGCCAAATGCCCAAACGATTGGCTAATGGGGCATCAATCTCGATAACCTCGGCGGCCAAACGCTGTTGCTGCTCACGGGGACACCTGCCGAGCTGTCGCAAACGCACTACACGGTCGGCCAAGCGTAACAAGACAACACGGACATCGGCGGCCATTGCCAGCAACATTTTACGTAATTGTTCTGCCTGTTGATGGCTCTCTTGACGGGAAGAATGAGAGACAAGAAGCTTGCCGACCGACGGCATACGCATCAAGCCGGCCAATAGCGCCGCAACAGTGGCAGAAAAACGCGCTGCCAGTTTCAGGCGATACTCATCGCTGCCAACAACACTGGCGAGCAAGGCAGCGGCTAGCGTCTCGTCATCAAGTTCAAGGTCGGCGAGCAGTTGTGCCTGCACCAAGGCATGGCGGAATAAGTACAATTGTTCACTATCGGCACTGTCAAGATGGTGACGCAGATATTCACAAACCTGTCGGGTGACGGGCATCGCCTCGTTTGATGAGCTTAGCCAGTCATCAAAAGACGTCAGTGCCTCTTCGGCAAGGAGACGTTCCTGCTGTTGACCCGCACGCGTTGCAGCGACTTGAACAGTGTCGCTGTTGTTATCAGTTTCTGCGACCAAAGCTCGCGATCAAACGGTCTTCCAGCTCAATCCTGTCGGCCAGCGATTCGCCGAGACGGGACAAGTCGGCTTCAAGACTATCGATATTCGGCAAAATATTATCTTCAATACGATAACGATCATTAAAATCAAGGATCGTATCGGTGGTCTTCATGATTGCCGGATAGACCTCACGCGCTACTTCAAGTACTGGCTGGCGGCGTTCACGCCCTTCCTCAAGATAGCTGTAAATACGAAAATGAGCATCGGCAGTATAATCGATAAGTAACTGACAAAAGCTAACCAATGGCTCCAGAATTTGATCGCGATCCTGATAAGGGCGACTACTGAGCAAATCATTAAAACAGGAGAGCATTTGTCCCCGGTGTTCGACAAGCTCCTGGAGAAAGTGCTGCGAAGCTGTACGTCGGTCTTGTAGGACATCATCGGGGCTGGACATAGGTCACTCCTGCGCGGTAATCGGCAACATCGAATATCTGATTCTCGCCGATCAGAGCGCAAAAGCAAAGCCTTCAACGCCTATTCTCTAACAGAAAGGCAATGTCACGGAGAAATGGCAGCCTTTTAATCAGCGCCGGCGCACATCCAGACGGTCCGCAAGACGGTCACCAAGGATATTAACTGCCAGCACAACACACATCAGGCTCAAACCTGGCACCAGCACCATATGTGGAGCAACCAGCATATAACGACTGCCGTCACGAATCATACTGCCCCAGGAAGGGGTCGGCGGCTGAATACCCAGGCCAAGAAAAGACAAACCGGCCTCAGCAATCACCACACCGGCAATTGCAAATGTCCCTTCAACAATCAATGGCGCTGCCAGCAATGGCAATAAATGGCGAATCATGATC
>JALWQD010000199.1:0-2499 GCA_026994735.1 Gammaproteobacteria bacterium
TGTCAGACTTTCTTTGCTCTGCTGACCCTTATTATTTGACAACACAGGATACCTGTAGTGCTTGTCGTCCATGGCACATGATCTAGCTCATTGCCTATATAGAACGGCGTTTTCGCTGCAGCCGGGATCAGACAGGTCAGACCTCGGTGGCTTCTTCCAGTGAGTAGCAATCGATCTTCAGCTTGTCATTGCTATCCGTATCAATTCTTATCCTACCGCCTTTCTTGCTCGCAAGGCTGCCGAACAATAACTCATCTGCAAGAGGCTGTTTGATATGTTCCTGAATCGCCCGTGCCATTGGGCGCGCTCCCATGGCGGGGTCATAACCACGTTTGGCCAACCAGCTGCGTGCTTTCTCTGAAACATGCAAGGTCACATGTTTGGCATCCAGCTGCGCTTCAAGTTCGAGCAGGAATTTATCGACCACCTGATGAATAATCTCTGGCGACAGGTTGTCGAATTCGATCGTGGCATCAAGGCGGTTTCTGAACTCGGGGCTGAATAACTGTTTGATGGCAGCACTGGCATCACCTTTTGAATCACTGGTGGTAAAACCAATGGATGCCCGGTTCATTTGCTCAGCACCGGCATTGGTGGTCATGACCAGAACGACATTGCGAAAATCCGTTTTGCGGCCATTGCTATCGGTCAGGGTACCGTTATCCATCAATTGCAGCAGCAGATTGAAGACATCGGGATGGGCCTTTTCAATTTCATCGAGCAAGAGCACGGCATGAGGTTGTTTGTTAATGGCCTCAGTTAACAAGCCGCCCTGATCGAAACCAACATAACCGGGTGGCGCGCCGATGAGGCGTGAAACGGTATGTCGTTCCATATATTCAGACATATCAAAGCGAACGAGTTCAATGCCCATCAATGTTGCCAGTTGACTGGTGACTTCCGTTTTGCCGACGCCTGTTGGTCCGGCAAAGAGAAAGGAACCTATTGGTTTCCGTTCATTACCGAGACCAGAGCGAGCCATCTTGATTGCCGAGACAAGGGAATCAATAGCACGATCCTGGCCATAAACGACCATTTTCAGGTTGCGATCAAGGTTACGCAGTTTTTCACGATCAGAAACGCTGATTGATTTTGGCGGGATACGGGCAATCCGGGCGATGATTGCTTCGACATCACGTGTCCCCAGCCGTTTCTTGCGTCGTGACGGTGGCTGCAAACGTTGATAGGCACCGGCTTCATCAATAACATCAATGGCCTTGTCAGGTAAAAAACGGTCATTCAGATAGCGGGCCGAGAGTTCAGCGGCAGTACGCAGGGCATCATTGGAGAAGCAGACATCATGGTGATCTTCGAAGCGTGTCTTCAGTCCTTTGAGGATCTGAAAGGTTTCGCTGACAGTGGGTTCACGGACATCTATATTCTGGAAACGACGGGTAAGGGCGCGATCTTTTTCAAAGATGCCGCGGTATTCCTGATAGGTAGTCGAGCCGATACAACGTAGTTCACCCGACGAAAGCAGAGGCTTGATCAGATTCGAGGCATCCATGGCACCACCGGATGTTGAGCCAGCACCGATAATGGTATGGATCTCATCGATAAAAAGGATCGAGTCAGGCGTTTCCTGCAGGGCGGCAAGGATACCTTTCAGGCGTTTTTCAAAGTCACCACGATATTTGGTGCCCGCAAGCAGGGCACCCATGTCAAGGGAGTAGATTGTGCTGTCAGCAAGCACTTCAGGCACCTGGCCTTCGACAATGCGTTTGGCCAACCCTTCAACGATGGCTGTTTTGCCTACGCCTGCCTCTCCAGTGAGCAAGGGGTTATTCTTCCGTCGTCGGCAAAGTACCTGTACTAGTCGTTCAACCTCCTTGTCGCGACCAATGAGAGGGTCAATATGACCCGCTTCAGCGCGCAGATTGAGATTGCTGGTGAATTGTCCGAGAAGACTGGTTTCGTTACTTTCTTCTTCGTGCACTTCTTCGCTGCTGGATTCAACCGGATAACCTTCAATGTTTTCACTGTTATCCAGTTTGACAATGCCATGCGAGAGAAAGTTGACAACAGCCAGGCGGGTGACATTCTGGCTGTTGAGAAAGTAGACAGCCTGTGAATCCTGCTCACCAAAGATTGCCACCAGGATGTGAGCAGCACTGACTTCCCGTTTTCCTGCGGATTGAATATGAAAAACTGCTCGTTGCAGTACACGCTGGAGGCCAAGGGTCGGTTGCGTGTCCTGGCTGTCATCGACCAGATGCGGTGTGCTTTCACTAATAAAAATGAGCAAATCTTCGCGCAGGCGGTCAATATGAGCGCCACAGGACTGCAAGATGTCTGCTGCCGTCGGATTGTCCAACAGTGCGAGCAACAAGTGTTCGACTGTGGTGAATTCATGGCCCTTGTCTCGCGCTTCCTGGAAGGCGATGTTGAGCGTGTATTCGACATCCTTACTGAGCATCGTTGGTCACCTGCTGGTTAGATATGGTTTGATTCAATGAGCAATATTGCAAGCCCTAACCCGTTACTCGACCTTTTCCATCG
>JALWQD010000199.1:2509-2851 GCA_026994735.1 Gammaproteobacteria bacterium
CTCGTTTTGTTGTGCAAATTGATTCACCTGTATCACCTTTGTTTCAGCAATTTCACGACTGAAAATGCCACAAGCTCCTTTTCCAGTAGTATGAATTTGAAGCATAATCTGCGTCGCGCGTTCGTGATTCAAGGCAAAAAAATGTTGCAGGATATGAACGACAAATTCCATCGGTGTATAATCATCGTTGAGCAGCAGTACCTGGTAACGGGGTGGCCGCTTAAGTGCTGGTTTTGCCGGTGCGACGAGAATATCGTCGGCTGATTGTGGTTTCTCGACATTCATAGGGCAGCGCCTCTCTTTTCTGTCCCGTCACTGACGGGACAGCCAAGCTCCCGCTTA
>JALWQD010000199.1:2861-5412 GCA_026994735.1 Gammaproteobacteria bacterium
TTACATTTTGGCAATAATAGCCTTGCCGAAACCGGAACATGAAACCAGCTCGGCACCTTTCATCAGACGCTCCAAGTCATAAGTCACTGTCTGCGCGGCGATGGCGCCGGACAAGCCTTTGATGATCAGGTCGGCGGCTTCAGTCCAGCCCATATGGCGTAACATCATCTCAGCAGAGAGGATTAACGAACCGGGGTTAACCTTGTCCTGACCAGCATATTTGGGGGCGGTTCCGTGTGTTGCCTCAAAGAGGGCGATGCCATCGGAGAGATTGGCACCCGGGGCAATACCAATACCACCGACCTGTGCAGCCAGGGCGTCGGAAATATAATCGCCATTGAGGTTGAGTGTTGCAATAACGCTGTATTCTTCAGGTCGCAACAGAATTTGTTGCAGGAAGGCATCGGCAATAACATCTTTAATGATGATTTCCCTGCCTGTATGCGGGTTTTTGAAGCAGCACCAGGGACCGCCATCAATTTCCTTGGCAGAAAACTCTTCTCTGGCTAACTCATAGCCCCAGTTTTTGAAAGCACCCTCGGTGAATTTCATGATATTACCCTTGTGTACAAGGGTGACTGACGGGCAATCGTTGTCAATGGCATACTGAATGGCTTTTCGGACAAGACGATGAGTACCATCCCGGGAAACTGGTTTGATGCCTATGCCCGATGAGTCCGGGAAGCGAATCTTGTCGACAGCGAATTCATTGCGGAGAATCTCGATAAGCCTTTTTGCTTCCGGGCTGCCGGCTTCCCATTCAATACCGGCATAGATATCTTCAGCATTTTCACGAAAGATCACCATGTTCGTTTTTTCAGGTTCTTTCAATGGACTGGGAGTACCTTCAAAATAGCGTACTGGGCGTAGGCAAACATAGAGGTCCAGTATTTGCCGCAGAGCAACATTAAGGGAACGAATGCCGCCGCCTATAGGGGTTGTTAGCGGGCCCTTGATGGCGATCAGATAATCTCTGATCGCATTTAAGGTTTCTTCGGGCAGCCATTCGTCCTGACCATAGACGCGGGTGGCTTTCTCGCCACTGTAAATTTCCATCCAGGCAATGCGGCGTTGTTGATCGTAGGCCTTGGCGACAGCGGCATCAACGACAGTACGCATTACCGGGGTAATATCAACCCCAATGCCATCACCTTCAATGAAGGGGATTACCGGCGTTGCTGGTACCTTCAGCTGACCGCTACTACTTACTGTAATTGCTTGTCCGTCTGTTGGAATGGAAATTTTGTCGTAAGCCATCGTTGTCCCGATCCTCATTTATGGTATGAATGTCAGCCATTGTATCAGCCCATGGAAATGGTCTCCATGGGCTTGTCGGGATGTCCTTTGTAGCGGTGTCAAAATAAGCTGCCTTGTCTTATGATATTCACTCTCGGGATGGATTCATTGCTGAATGGGGAGCAGGTGTCTACGATGAACTGGAAAATGCATGTCACGGCAGCGGTCATCGTCGAAGCCGACGAAAAATTTCTCTTGGTAGAAGAGAACTGTGGTGGTCGTTTGGTTCTCAATCAACCTGCCGGACACCTCGATGAAGGGGAAACACCGGTCGAAGCGGCGATAAGGGAAACGCGGGAAGAGACTGCCTGGACGGTTGTTCCTGAGGCTTTATTAGCGATCCAACAATGGTACCGTCCCGAGCGTCACGATACTTATCTGCGTTTTCTCTTTCTCGCCCAGCGCTTGCAAGAAGATACCGCGCTGACTCTGGATCCGGTGATTGAGCAGGTGCTGTGGCTTGACGAAGCAACTATTCGTGCAGCCGGTCAGCGTTTGCGCAGTCCATTGGTCATTGACGCGCTGGATATCTATCGCCATGGGCAGCGCTACCCGCTTGATCTGGTCAGTCGTTACTATTAATACTCTCGCTTTGTTGATATTGGTCGGAGCGGACGCAGAGGGCGATCGTGGCAAAAGGAATCAGCTGTCGCGTAAGCGGGGTGCTTTTGCGACGAGATGCGTACAATCGCGAGGTAGCGGCACAACCCAGTGCTTGTTGGCGAAGGCCTTGCTTGTGCCTGTTGGAACGTTGTCGACGGTATAGTTGTGCTATCCTCTGTCGTCGAGTTTTCTTGGCTTAAGGCCTCTTTTTTGCGGATCCGATCCCTGTCATTCAAAGAGAAGGTCAGCCATCCTGTGAGCAAGTTGATGTAAAAGAGGTTTACTTTGTCAGGCCATGTGATCGTCGGAATGTCCGGTGGTGTTGATTCATCGGTAGCTGCTTTGTTGCTCTCCCGTCAGGGTAATGATATCAGCGGTATGTTCATGAAAAACTGGGAAGAAGAAGGTGCTGGGCCCTGTCCTGCGCTTGTTGATGCCCGTGATGCGCTGGCCGTTTGTCAGCAGTTGGGTATTGACTTTGATGCGGTCAATTTTGCGGAGGATTACTGGCAAAGGGTATTTAGCCATTTTCTGGCGGAATATGAGCAAGGGCGCACGCCTAATCCGGATATTCTCTGTAATCGTGAAATCAAGTTCCGGGCCTTTCTTGAACACGCTCTGGCGGCAGGTGCCGATGCGATTGCTACCGGTC
>JALWQD010000200.1 GCA_026994735.1 Gammaproteobacteria bacterium
GATTACAGCTCAGGAGGCGTGCCACAGAAAACCCGGTTTACTGAACGACTGACGTCGAGGGCGGCAGCGTCAGTATCTGTACTCTCCCATTCAGACTATCGGCGACAACCAGACGCCCGTTGGCATAAAAAAGATCTGTAATGCGTTTGAATTGTCCGGGAGCGACACCATGGTGGCCAAGTGTTTGCACCAGCTTGTCTCCCTGATAGACGCGAATCGTATCATCCAGATAATCGGCAACAAAAGCGCGTCCATAAGCGTCGGCGGCAATGGCTTTTGGAAAAGTCACCGTGTCCTTCTCAAGAGCCGATGCATAACGGCCATCACGAGACATTATTTGCACCCGGTGCTCACCAAAGCGGGTAGCCACATAATAGCCAAGGCTGCCAGCAGCAATATCGGTGATGCGGCGAAAATGTCCTTGGCCATCACCGCGCTGCCCCAGCACTCCGATCATGCCACCAGCCAGATTAAAGACCATGACATCATCATTAAAACCATCAGCAATGAACAAACGACCGTTTTCTTCTTCGACAAGAATGGCCACAGGGCGACCAATATTGATAGCGTCAGAATACTCTCTCAGCAGTTGCCCCTGAGCGGAAAAATGTAACACGCGTGCACCCACAGGATCGGCCAGATAATAGGAGTAATCACTGGCGACAAAGATACCACTGATGTCATTACCCTTGAGATCGCGTAAATCCATGACCTGCTCAAGTCGTCTCAGAGCGAGGTCATAGCGGTAAAGAACATCGAGACCAGCATCAGCGATATAAAGCCACTGGCCACGTAAAGCAACGGCTGTCGGTCTCTGAAAACGGACATACTCCAGGCCAGTCCAGCGGTTCCCCTCAAGCAGGCCACCTTCAATGCTTTCCCAGTTGCCGTCCGTCGCCGACAAGGCTTCAGCAGCAGTTCCTGTCTCCGGCAACATGCCAGACAGCCGTTCACCGATGCCGGAACAGCCCGTCAACGGCAAACAACAAACCGCCATGATCAGCGCAACAAGGTAGTTTCTTTGGCTACTGAATGACATCGACCGCAGTTCATTGTTGGTGGAAAGGCAACCTTACCGTGGCAAACACCACAATAGTTACCCTGAATGATCGCCGACATCGATATCGGGTTGGCGCCCTTTTGAGGAATAAAGATAGCCGGATGACAGTTCGCACAGGTCAGCCATTCCGTATGCTGCTTGTGAGGGAAACGAACATTCGGCATCGAGCGTGTTCGTTTAAAAATGATATCGAAGTCGACGACAAACATCTCGCCATTCTCTTTCAGAGACTTACGCGGATCAATCAAGCCATTTTCAAGCGTTTTCACCCAATCGACGATGCCCATGCTGTCACGCGGAAAATTGGCCATCGCTTCGTAAGGCTGCTGGAGTATATTGACAGCCTCATCGGTAGGATCATGAATGCCATCATTGGCAATATCAACAACCTGGGCGCGCAACTGGAAGTGCTCACCACGTGACCAGTAAAAGCCACCGCCAGGACTCGTCTCAGCCAGTGCTGCCGTCATTGGCAAGAGCAGGTACAGCGCCGCCAAACAGAGCTTGCAACAGCGATAAGCGGCGCGATGCAGCGGCAGATGCCAGCAAGAGTTATCTCTGCTCAACGGACACCTACAACACGTAAGGCGCGGCGAATGTGGCTCGTTGCTCCTTGCAACATCAAAATGCCTTTCTTGTAGTTACCTGCTGCAGCAACCGGCAAGGCTTTAGCTTTAATCTCCTGGCCACGTTGGACGTATTTTTTCATAATTCCCTGCATAGCTGCCGATGGCTGTTTCTGTTCAATGGCCACAGGTACAAGTTCTTCATAGCTCAGGTAACGTGACAGTTCATATTCATATTCACCTTTCGGCGTTTCAAAGACCAGTTCGTATGACAGTGTCTGGCTTTTGAGCATTGCTGACAGGGCCTCTGTCAAAGCTGTCTGAGCCTTGGCCAAAAGCGTATTCGCCTGTCGGTAATCACCAGCGTCAGCAAGTTTGGCGGCACGTGCCTGAGTCGCTTCAATAGCAGCCAAATCTACATTCGGCAAATCCTTAACCTTTTTCTTCGTCAACAGCTTGTGATTACGTTGATACGATTTGCGGTAAGTATTGAGGCCATCGACAAGTTCCTTGTACTTGGCCTTGCCGGCAGAATCCTCACCATCGTCATCAAGCAAGGAAGCTGGCACCAACTGTCCGGCTTTACTCATTGCCTTCATGGCCTGATCAGCAAAACCCAGAGCGGCCGCATACTTCTTCATCCGGTAAGACTTTTGGGCCTCCTCAAAAGCGCTCTGAGCATTGGCAAACAATTGTTTTGCCTTGGTATTGTCGCTGTCTTCTATACGTTTTGCTACCGCAGAGCCGGCAACATACATGCGTGTAAAGTCAATTTTTTGCTTCGCCATACGCGAAGATATCTTACCTTTGCGTACTGATGCCATGCCACCCTTGCTCAGGTCTGCCTTGAATTTGGCAACGGCTTTATCAAGGTCAAATGACTGGCCAGGATTGATAACAAAAATGGGTCCACCCATGTAAGCGTGATTACGACAGGCATAGAAAACAATATCCGGTGTCGTCGAGTCGGCGGTAAACGTTAGATTACCGTTATAAATAAAATTCCCTTTGACTCCCTTGGCAAGGGTAAAACCGCCACGTCCAACCGCTTTCCGGGCAAGGTAAAAATCATGCTGAATAGCCGTATCAACGCGAAAAGTATATTTCTCGCCACGCACAACAACAAGTGGTTTGCTCTGAATACCGTTGACAGAAAAACCCTTTTCACTGCCACGCTTGTAATAGAAATGCTGGTTATTCTTGTGAATTGAATGAACAACAAAGGTGTGCGCTGGCAGTTTTGAGAAATCTTCTGCCGGGGCTGCCTGAACAGGCTTGGCAGTGATTTTTGGTGCCTGCTCTACAACAGCCGCTGTCTTTAGCGGCACTTTCTCTGTCGGGGCAGCAACGTCACCTGCCGTCTTTTCTGCCGCCATTCGCTCGGCGCTGGCCAAGACAGGCTTCTCGCCAGTTGATGCAGTGCTATGGGTCGCCGTAACAGTGGCCGGTTTTGATTGTGCAGCCGGGTCAGAAGCCCCCGGCATACGCATTTCCGTTATTTGGCTACAACTCGCTGTCACCAGAACAGCGCCGAGAATCGTCAAGGGGGGGAGGAGCTTCCCCCGGTTATGGGCAATGCTCATGGTTACAATTCCCCCCCTACGAGGTTTAATGACCAGGCCTTAGTGCGTCGAACCCCAGCTTACTTCCAGGGATTACGCAGTGTCGCCTCACTCAGTGGCGGCTTCCATCCCTTAGGCTTGGGCTTGGAATGGCACTTGCGGCAACTCTTCGTCGTAATCGGAAAAGAAACCTTGCCATGGCAGACACCACACTTACGTCCCAACAAAATAGCCGACATATTAATCTGGTTGGCGCCTTTCTGAGGAATAAAGATAGCCGGGTGACAGTTTGAGCAAAACAGCCATTCCGTGTGTTGGCGGTGAGGAAAGACGACATCAGGAACCGATGCTTTTACTGGGCGAACAATATCCAGGTCCATGACAAAAGGTTCTTCGGCTGAATTCAGACGATCCCAACGTGGACGCAACAATTTCTGATCAATCGCCTTAACCCAGTCAACATAGTTACCGAACGCTGTCTTGGGCAGCTCGGCAAACGCTTCACGTGGCGACTGGAGAATGAATGTTGCTTCATTCTCAACATCGTGAATGCCATCTTCAGGAGGGGGCGGATTACGGCTTTTTTCCTTCTTCAGATTTCGATTGAAGGTATTGGCCTGTGAAACAGCCGCCAACTGCAGTGTTTCTGCACCTTCAGCAGCAATCACCTGAACCGGCAAGGCAACAATAGCCAGCAATGCCCCCAGGGCGAGGACAGGTACGCACTTAAGACTTGATAGATTCATGTTCTCCCTCCTCCCCTTTATTTATTCTTTTTCATTGATTTGCCGACTGGCAGTGGCTTGTATGCCGGGGCGACAAGACGTTGCAACGTACTGCCATGAAAATGGGTAGGTGTACCGGGAATCCCCGAGTGGCACATGGCACAGTTTTCTACCGACCAGGCCACTTCACCATTGTGACAAGCACCACAAAACTTGCCATCGATGATCTTCGCCATGGTAATTTTGTTACCACCTGCCTTGAATTTGAAACCAAGGTCAGCATGACAAACCTTGCAGCGGAAACGAATGCGGTGAAACCAATGCGGAAATACCGCTGGGCGCATACCCGCAGCATCGGCATAGTTATTAATCACGACGTCGGCATATTCGGCATTGGACGACGGAGAAACAAGCAACATCGTCAAGCCCATCATGACCCCCGCCACCATCGACCCCCATACTCGCTTATGCATGGCCTGTGCTGTCATATCACACCCTCTCCTCATAACTATTCGTGTTTTTTATTGTGGTCACGCACCTGACCGCCGCTGATATCAAAACCTTCGATCAGCCTGGAGATAGATCAGGTTAAAACTTTCATTATTGGTCACGATCCGGCGCCAGCTGAAACTCGCATCGACCATGCCGATTGCGTAATTCACCCGATTCTCCCATTCCGTACGATCAACCCCGCTATCTCTATCCGCCCGCGATGTTCTGAGATCAGATACAAATCGCAAGCGAGGAACACCAAAGATATCCGCATGTCGGTAGCTCAGCTGTCCGGTCGCGGTTACTGTATCATTATTGGCGCGTCCGTTGAAGTCCTGATAGATAGCCTGGATAGTCAAATTACCGGACAGACTGCTGCGGCCATCAATATTCTGTCGCCGCTGCGCCTGCAGGTTAATAAACTGTTGATTATTCTCAAGGTCGCCAAAACTGCGGGCATCCGATAAGGTAATCTGGGCGTAACTGGTGCCATTTCCATGCGCCAGATCCCAGGACAAACTGGCCGAGTGATCAAGACGCTCATTGGTCGCCTCAACATCACCAAACTGCTGCACGGCACTCAGTGACTGACTCAGACTGAGGCGAAAGGTACCCCGTTGTGGATGCAGCCAAAGACGTTGCGCGTCATGAGAGAAACGTGCCGTCAGATCATGGGTATTCTGATTATCACTGGACTGACTAGCCAGTCGCGTGGAGGCATTCCACTGATAGCTAAAACCGGAAAAGACATCATGGATATCAGACTGATAGAGTACGCCACCACGCTCGCGCCCACTCGATTGTTGCCGGTCACCATTATCAGTAACCGCCAAATCAAGACTGGCATCAAAACGCAAATTGCGGGTCATTTGATAAAAAAGGCCGCCATTGGCGCTTAAAGAAAGTGAATCACTGCTTCCCAGGCCTGTCGTCGTTTCGTTATTGAGTGCATGCAAACGAACACCACCAC
>JALWQD010000201.1:0-3508 GCA_026994735.1 Gammaproteobacteria bacterium
GGAGATGGATCAGTTGGCCGGTTTGGCCTGCACAACAAATGATCAGTGCGGTGTAATGTCTATCTATAACGCATCAGGCTGCCCGAACACCTACATTTTATTTTCATCGGCTAATACACCGAAACTCCAGACAATCGCCGACCAAGTTGGACTTTCGATGAAGCTTGCGGTTGATTTGTTTACGATTCAGCAAAAGTTATTGATATCCATTCCTTCTGATCAGTGTCCTCCAGGGCCAATCTATACGGCTAGTGACCCTGTGCTTATATGTCAATCCAGACAGTGTATTACCCAGTAGGCTAGCCATGAACGCAGAATTGAAGAGTGATAACCGAATCGAGTGTTTGATGAGTTGAAAAGAAACGACATATCTAAAGTAACCATAGGAGATACGCTACTATGAGCAAGAACAACGTGATAGAGTTGTCCGGTCAAGAGGCAGGCAACGATCCGCTTATCCCTTCCTTCTCTGAAAAAACCCCGCACTTATGTATTGCCAAGGCTTGATGCAGTAGCAACCTCGTGTCTCTACTTCAATTAATGGAGAACACGGAAAGCCCCAGCTCGCACAACTATTTTGAAGCACTACGGGTGGTCTACAGACTGAGTTATCCCTGTGATCACCAGAGCCATTCCTTATAAAATGATTAGAAATGCTGACATCTACGCTTATGTAGCGATCTATACATAAGGGTTCTCTCTTGTATAGATAACCTGGTTTTTGTTGACATGATCAGGCTACATGTATAGAAAATGGATCCTTTCTATACATGTAAGGGCGTGACGATGAGCGCAGGTGAAATCTCGTTGTTACTACCCGATGCAGACGTTGAAACTTGGCCCGTATTGGGGGCGCTTGTCGCCCCGTTATCGCACGAGACGGCCCTTTTCGTTGGCTCGTTGCGCTCGACACTGCTTGCGCTTGGGATTCCTGATGCCGTTTCTTGTCAGTGTTGCAGACTGGCGGCAATGTCCCGGGCGAGTATTTCGACGGCTTGACTCATGGCCGCGACCGTATTGATGACCTGATTACCCTGGCGCGCTACCTCATAACGTTTCTGCCCGTACCGAATCGACGTGTGGCCTGTGCTATCGACGATTGTCCATGAGGCCATGAGTACAATGCGCTCACCGGGATAGAGTGCAAATCCATGAATCTGCAGGTGTAGCGTAAAATCAACCTTGGCTGGCGCATTCCAGGGATAAGTGATGATCTCTGAGCCTGCTATGAGTATCGAGAGGTTTTCAGCCAGTACCGTGGCGATATCCCGCTCGAGGGGTTCGGCCCAGTGGTCGAAGGCTGCAATATGTGCCCGAAATCGTTCATCGTGAGTATAGATTCCCTTGTGCTTGAGGCGCTCAGGCAGAGTAATCGGAGCAATCGCGATTGTCGGGCCGTTGCCAATATGGCCGGCTTTTTCCCCGGCTATAGGCTCAAGAATGTAGAGATGAACCGGAGGCGATGTGCCACAGGCCGACAGTATGACTATCAAGAGCAGTGAAAGTAACGGCGCTTGTATCGTTCGTTTTGTCATTGTCGCACCTTGCCCTTGATCAAGGCTTCGGGATGTTCATCGAGGTAATCAAAAACCTCCCGCATTGACCGCGCTGTTTCGACCATCTCGCGGAGCATCTGCAGCAATTCGTAATTGACGGGGTCGCTCGGAGAAAGCCGATGCTGGACCAGACGCAGGGTTTTCTCGAATTCTGCCAGACTTGTATTGAGCCGTCGTAGCGACTCGCCATTGATCGTCGTCGCCATCGTTTCCAGCGATCGGCGTACACTCGTCAAGGTTTTACGGGTCTCATTGGTTACCGCAGAAAGATCCTCGTTGACATAACGCCGGATGTCCAGGAGTGTGGTATCGGCGTTTGTCAGCAGAGTAGGCAGGTGGGCCAGTGCTTCTTGCAACTGCGGGTCTCGCATCAGTGCTTCGGCGGCTGTCAGGGTCCGCGTAATATGGTTGAGAACCTCTTCAAGAGGCAAATCAGCGAGTTTGGCAAGGGTCTGGTCGAGACCGGAATCAATGGTCGGCATCTCGGGATATTTTTCATGGCCATTGCCGAGATGGCGAACAGCGCTGCCGGGATAAAAGTCGAGTGCGACATAAAGCTGCCCTGTTAACAGACTCGTTGATTTGAGGCTTGCGCGCATACCGTTCTTGACGAACAGAGGAAAGAGGTTGTATTCACCCTCCTTGAGAACGGCATTGACCATCTTTTCCGGGCTAACTTCAAGAATCAGGCGCGGAATCATATTGCCCGAAGCAGGTTCGTAGACTCCTTCTATCAGGATGACCTTGCCGATCGGGATGCCACGAAAACGTACAGGTGCCCCGATGTTGAGACCGTTGACGGACTGCTGGAAGTAAGCCACGAAACGACGTTTGGCGGCGAACAGGTCCTGACGTGAAAACAATACCAGGGCAAGCGCGAACAAGAGGATGCCGCCAATGACAAAAAGTCCGATAAGTTTCGCATTCGGTTCCTTCATGATGACCTCTCTGCCAGGGCTTGCTGACCGGATTCACGGGCGAGGAAGTTATGGACCTTAATGGTCGGCGGCTGTTGCCGCAATGCGTGGGGGTTGCCAAGGGCTGTCTGGGTTTTGGCCTCGGCATCAACGAAGAGGGCATTATCGGCAATGGCAAAGATACTGGCGAGCTCATGAGTCACGATGACCACAGTGGATTCCAGGCTCTGCCGCAGTTCGAGGATAAGGTCATCAAGGCGGCGTGAACTGATGGGATCGAGACCGGCTGATGGTTCATCGAAAAAAAGAATATCCGGATCCAGGGCCATGGCCCTGGCCAGACCTGCGCGCTTGCGCATGCCGCCACTGATCTCACGGGGGTAATAGTCCTCGAAGCCGGCCAGGCCGACGAGCGCCAGCTTGAAAGCGACGAGTTCGCTGATTTCAGCCCGCGAAAGAAGTGTGTATTCGTGTAAAGGCAAGGCTACATTTTGGCCAAGGGTCATGCTGCTCCAGAGAGCCCCGCTTTGGTAGAGGACACCAAAACGGCGAGAAAGCTGGCGACGCTGCCGTTCCTGAAGTGCCCAGAAATCGGTCATCCCGAAGCAGACCCGGCCCTGTTGGGGCCGCTGTAGACCGATAAGGTGGCGTAATAGCGTACTCTTTCCACTACCGCTATCTCCCATGATGACAAAGATTTCACCCTTCTTGACCGTGAAATTGAGATCACGTTGTATGACCGTATCACCATAGGCCATTTCGAGATCACAAACCTCGATGGCAATGCTTTCCTTGATGGCCATCAGATATGCAGCACGTTGGTGAAGATGTCGAAGATGGCCGTCATGACGATGACAGCGATGATGCCACTGACGACGGCACGGGTCGCGGCATCACCGACGGCCGAGGCACTGCGGCCACTTTTCATTCCGTGCATACAGCCGGTGATGGCAACAAGGAGTCCAAAGACAAAACCCTTTGTCACACCGAGCAGGATGTCGCTCATGTCGATAGCTTTTCGGGTCTGATCGATAT
>JALWQD010000201.1:3518-5358 GCA_026994735.1 Gammaproteobacteria bacterium
GCCGTGCCCACATCAAGGACACCGACACCGATGAGATAACCACCAAAGATGCCCAGAGCATCGGCATAGAGGATGAGCAGTGGAAACATCAGCGCCAGTGCCAGCATCCGCGGCAGTACGAGGAAGTCCATGGCAGAAAAACCAAAAGTCTTGAGCGCATCGATTTCTTCGTTGACCTGCATTGTCCCGAGTTGGGCCGCATAGGCGGCACCGGTACGCCCGGCCATGACGATAGCGGTCATCATGGGAGCGATTTCCCGTGTCTGTCCCAGCGCGACGAGGTCAGCGATGTAGAGCTGGGCCCCGAACTGCTGTAGCTGGATAGCGCCCATGAAGGCCAGGATCATGCCCAGCAGAATATTGATAATACCGACAATGGGCAGTGCCTGAGGCCCCGTCATCTGGATGAAGCGGGCGAGATCAGAACGCAGAAAATGGGCCTTGCCACGAAAGAAACGAGCCAGTGATAACAGTGCTTCGCCGAGGAAACAGTTGGCCTCAGCCAGTGACCGGCAAAATCCGATGCTCGACTGTCCGATGAAGGCCAAAATGGTATCTTTTTCACGTGCATCAAGGCGTTCGCCTCGTGCCGGAACGGCTTGTGAGAGCTGTAACAAGCGGCACATTCCTGCCGGCAGCTGCTCCGTATTGACCACCAGACCGGATTGCCGCGCCCAGCGTGCAAGCGCCATGACGCCGATCAGGGTTCTGCTGTCCCAGCTCGCTAATGCGCGACCATCGAAGGCGAGCCCCTTGATCTTGCCGCCTTCGGCTACGGTTTGTCGTTCCCTTTGTTCCAGCTCATCAACAGCCCGGGAGAGTCGCGCAAGCCCCTGGTCATATCCTGCCCAGATTCCTGCGATACGGATCGTAAGCATGCCATCCTCCGTTCTAAGGCATTCAAATGTAGCCGTCTCACTTGTATTTGTATCTGAGAGCATGAAGGCCTGCGCTAGCGATGGGGTATGGCCTCACACTATACCGAAACGGCTTGTGATGACCATGTCTGTCAGACGGGTCGCATGAAAACATGACAACTTACGCTATGGACGATTCCGCTGAAAAAGCCTGCAGCAGCAAAAAAGGGCTATTTAAGGCATTATTATCCATTGTGATCGCTGCGATTTTAATCGATTGGCGAAAGGTTCTTTTGCCGGAACTGCTGATGAATCCGGGCGGGCTGAAAAGGGCGATAACAATGCCGTCTACTCATCGTAAATGAAAATTTTGGGGTCGATTTCAATGTCGTATCATTTCTCATGAAATTTTTTTAACTGTCCGCCAGGGTACAATCCATGCATCATCCGCAGATACTCGTTGCCCACCGTGGCCAGCCAACCCGCTTTCCTGAAAACAGTCTCGAAGGGTTTCAGCATGTACTCGCCGCCGGCGCCACTTATATAGAAACGGATATTCAGTTGACGCTCGATCAAATGGCTATTCTCAGCCATGATCATAATTTGTTCAAAATGACGGCCAGGGACATGCTGCTGACGGATCATAACTATGCCGATGTCCGTAATCTTTCAGCAGGATATCCACAGCGTTTTGGCAAACGCTTTGAGCATTTCCGTCTGGCGACACTGCAGCAGTTTATCGACATCGTTAAGCCATGGCCGCAGGTAAAATGTTTTATTGAGTTAAAGCAGGCATCGTTAGCCAGGTTTGGTTTGAAAATGGTTGATCAGGTTATGCAGCAGTTGGGTCTTGTCCGCTCACAGGCAATCATTATTTCTTTCAATATTGAGGCCATCAAGTATAGTCAGGATAATTACCCGGAAACAGCAACTGGCTGGGTATTGCCCCAGTGGTCTACTGAAAATCAGGCCAGGGCAGCAGT
>JALWQD010000202.1 GCA_026994735.1 Gammaproteobacteria bacterium
ATGTTCGAGGCTATGCAACGGCTTCTGTAGTGCAGCATGTTTTTTCCCTGCTGCTGGCCTTGTCGTCCCGTTTGCAACCCTACCAGCAGTTAGTTGCAGAGGGTTGCTGGCAGCGTAGCGAGCATTTTTGCTTGCTCGCGGAGCCGATTAGTGAGTTAGCGGGAAAGGTATTTGGAATTGTTGGTTATGGTGAACTGGGGCAGGCTGTTGCGGCCGTAGCAAAGGCCTTTGGGATGACCGTTCGGGTTGCCGCCCGGGCTCGGGTCAGCGGGGCGGATTGTTTGCCATTGGCTGAGCTGCTGGCGCAGGCTGATGTTGTCAGCCTGCACTGTCCCCTGAATAATGAGACGTCTGGCCTGATCGGTCGGCGTGAATTAGCAACAATGAAGCCTTCGGCATTACTCATCAATACCGCCCGGGGCGGTATTGTTGATGAGGCGGCGCTGGCACAAGCCTTGCGTCAAGGGCGGCTTGCGGGTGCCGGGGTCGATGTTCTGACGACAGAACCTCCGTGCCAGGTGAATCCATTACTGGCAGTGGATATTCCCCATCTGATTGTGACACCACATATTGCCTGGGCCAGTCACCAGGCACGTCAACGACTCGTTGATGGCGTTGCCGGGAATATACGTTCCTGGTTGGCTGGTAACGTGACCAACCGGGTGGTTTAGGCGGACGTCAGGGGGGCGATGACAAGTGTTTCGAGGTCGCCTTTGCTGCTTTCCAGGCGCTAATCTTCTTTTTTCAGCATCTTGGCAAGATCAGCGAAGGGGTTATGTGTGGCCGTTGTCTGTTGGCCATCGGTATTACGGGTGCCGGCACCATCAAACAGTCGCGCATGTTCATTGTCATGGCAATAGCGGCAGAGTAGTTCCCAATTACTGCCGTCGGCAGGGTTGTTGTCATGATTATGATCACGGTGGTGGACGGTCAGTTCCTGAACGTTGTGGCGGTCAAATTCACGGCAACAGCGGCCGCAAACCCACGGATACATTTTTAGTGCCCGTTGGCGATAGCCATTTTCTCGCTCTTCACGTTGTTGCCGCGCACCGGCGACGATGTCATCAAGTTTGTTTGCCATAGTCTCTCTGTCCGTTTTGTATGGCGGTACCTGTTTGCAGGCAGCCGGCTTGGTGGGAACTGCGTCAGCGATTATGATGATCCCGCAGATTTGATGATAGGGCAAGATAAGCCATGGCGAGAGCAGTTCCCGATAAGCGTTTTCTGGCAGCGCAGGCATGTATTCAGGAGGGGGATCTGGATGCTGCCAGTGATTTGCTGAGTTCACTGTTGGCTGAGGCCGGCGATAATCTTTCCGTTCTCCAGCTCGCTGCCCGCGTAGCGGCGATGAGGTCGGACTGGCCAGTCGCGGCATGTTATTTGCGACAGGCGCTGACCATCGAGCCTGATAATATTCGCTGTCAGTATGAGTTTGCTGTTGCTCGCCAGATGCTCGGTGACCTGAACCTGGCGATTACAGACTTTCGACAAATAGTTTTGCACATGCCGGGCTATGCCGATGCCCATCGCCGGCTTGCAGACTGTCTCGCTCAGCAAGGTCTGTTGAACGAGGCCTGTGAACACTATCAACGTGTTCTTGAGCTGTGCCCGGTTGAATATCATACGCTTGTCAGTCTTGGCCGAACGATGGCCGCGCTGGCAAAAAACGATGAGTTTATGCGTTGTTGCGAGACCTTTATCGAGCGCTTTCCCGACTTGCCGGGGCCACACTTTCAATGTGCTGTTTTGCATCAGCAAGCGGGCGATTTCAATGCTGCTGAAGCGTACTATCGGGCGGTTTTGTTACGAGCACCTGATTGGTATCAGGCTCATTGGTATCTGGGCTTGATATACCGCGTCCGCGGAGACTTGCCGGCGGCCAGGGACTGTTTGCGCACTGCCTTGCAATTTGCGCCCGAGGAGGCCGAAATATTGGCCTTGCTGAGTGATGTCGCAGAGGCCATGAATGATGTTTCCGAAGCCGAACTGCTGGCTACCCAGGCGTTGTCACTGCAAGCAGGCAATGTCCTCGCCAGTCGAGTATTGGCGACGTTATTGCGTCGCCGCAATGAGCCGGCGGAAGGTTACCGTCTCTTATCCCGTGTAGCCTTGCCGGAGGATGCCCATGAGGCACAGGGTGTACTCTTTGAATTGGGCAAGCTGGCCGATGCGAACGCCGACTATGCACTTGCCTTTGGCCATTTTCAGCAGGCCAATCGGCAGTTGGCGGTGGCACAGCGAGCGGCAGCAGGGGATAAGCAGTCCTATTTGGACAGGATAGACTATTGGCGACATCTTTTTGTACGGCCGTGGATAAATAGCTGGCGAGAACGGAAGGCTGACGATGGCATAACCGCGCCGGTATTTCTCGTGGGTTTTCCACGCTCGGGGACGACACTGCTCGATCAGGTCCTCGACTGCCATCCTGATATCCAGGTGCTTGAGGAACAACCCTTTATGGCGAGGTTGCAAGCTGAAATTGAGCGTTTGACAGGGGCTGATCTTGCACAATTGGCGACACTTCCTGATAAACAGTGGTATGCCCTGAGACAATATTATCAGCAACAGGTGATGAGCTGCGGTCGCTACGATGGCAGCGCTCTACTGGTTGATAAAATGCCTTTGAATCTGGTTAACGCCGGTCTTTGCCACTGGCTCTTTCCGGAGGCACGCTTTATTCTTGCTTTGCGTCATCCCTGTGATGTTTGTCTGAGTTGTTTTATGCAGCCGTTCAGTCACAATAATGCTATGGCCAGTTTTTATTGCCTCGATGACAGCGCCTATCTCTATAATCAGGCGATGAGTCTATGGCAGCAATACATTGACAGGCTGCCGATCTCCTTTCAGACGCACCGCTATGAAGCACTATTGAATGATTTTGAGGGTACGGTCAGACAGTTGCTCGGTTTTCTTGGTCTGTCCTGGCATGACGCGATGAAAGCATTTGACCGTCATGCGCGTGCTCGTGGACATATCAATACCCCTAGCTACAATCAGGTGGCGCAGCCAATCTACCAGTCGGCAAAGTTTCGCTGGCGTCATTATGAGACGCAAATGGCGCCAGTCTTGCCGCTATTGCAGCCCTGGAGCAAACATTTTGGCTATGAATAAGTGCCGGGAAATATTTTTTGCCAGTGCGGGCATGGAGGCAGCAGTTGATCGCTTGGCATCATGGGTTAGAATAACCGGTTATTCGTCCAGCCAGGAACAGGAGCAATGGCCAAGACCCTTTACGACAAGTTGTGGGATGCGCATGTGGTGCGCGAAAACGAGGATGGTACTTGCCTGATTTATATTGATCGCCATCTCGTCCACGAAGTGACCTCACCGCAGGCCTTTGAAGGGCTGCGATTAGCCGGACGTAAACCCTGGCGACTGGATTCCATTCTTGCTGTCCCTGACCATAATGTCCCAACCCGCGCGCGCGAACAGGGAATCCCTGATCCGGTGGCGCGTATCCAGGTTGAAACCTTGGATCGTAATTGCCGTGAATGGGGCATTACTGAGTTTACAATGGCTGATCCGCGCCAGGGGATTGTTCATGTTATTGGCCCTGAAGAAGGGGCAACGTTGCCGGGTATGACGGTTGTTTGTGGTGATTCACATACCTCGACCCACGGGGCCTTCGCTGCGCTCGCTTTTGGTATCGGTACCTCGGAAGTTGAGCATGTGCTCGCCAGCCAGTGCCTGGTTCTGAAAAAATCCCGCTCGATGCTTGTCGACGTTTCGGGGAAGCTTGCCGAGGGGGTTACAGCGAAGGATCTGGCGCTGGCGATTATTGGCCAGATCGGCACTGCTGGTGGCACAGGCTATTGCATTGAGTATCGCGGTGAGGCGATTTCTGCCTTGTCGCTGGAAGGACGCATGACGCTCTGTAATATGACCATCGAAGCCGGTGCCCGTGCGGGGATGATTGCCGTCGATGATAAAACAATCGATTATTTTTCAGGTCGGCCCTTTGCGCCGAAAGGGGAGTTGTGGCAGCAAGCTGTGGATAACTGGCGGACATTACACAGTGACCCCGGTGCTCGCTTTGACCAGCATATCTGCTTTTCAGCTGCTGATGTTCGCCCTCAAGTGACCTGGGGGACATCCCCGGAAATGGTTGTAGCTGTTGATGCCTGTGTTCCTGACCCGGAAACCTTGAACGATGAAGTGCGTCGCCAGGATGCCCGTCGGGCCCTGGCCTATATGGGGCTGAAGGCCGGGCAGGCGATCAGCGCTATTGCTGTGGACAAGGTTTTTATTGGTTCCTGCACCAATTCGCGTATCGAGGACCTGCGCCAGGCAGCCGCTGTCATTGGTGGTCGTCATATCGCCGGTAATATTGTCCAGGCGTTAGTGGTTCCCGGTTCCGGGCCGGTCAAGCGTCAGGCAGAGTCAGAGGGGCTGGACCAGATTTTTACCGCTGCTGGTTTTGAGTGGCGTGATCCAGGTTGTTCGATGTGCCTGGCAATGAATGCTGATCGCCTGGAGGCCGGGGAGCGTTGCGCTTCAACCTCCAATCGTAACTTTGAGGGGCGCCAGGGACAGGGGGGGCGAACGCATTTGGTCAGCCCGGCGATGGCTGCAGCGGCGGCCATCGCCGGTCATTTTGTTGATGTCAGCAGCCAATAAGCAGCTGCAGGACGAAAGAAACATTACTTTTAGGGGAGCAGGCCGGTGAAATTCCGGCCTGAATGAAATATGGAACGATTTGAAAAACTGAGCGGTATTGCCTTGCCGCTGGATCGGGCAAATGTCGATACCGATGCGATTATTCCGAAACAATTTCTGAAGTCTGTGCAGCGCGCAGGGTTTGGCGTCAATCTGTTTGATGAATGGCGCTATCTTGATCATGGCGAACCGGGGCAGGATACCCGGGGACGACCGCTTAATGGTGACTTCATTCTTAATCAACCGCGCTACAGCGGTGCCCAGGTCCTTCTTGCGCGGGAAAACTTTGGCTGTGGTTCTTCGCGTGAACATGCTGTCTGGGCATTGCTCGATTATGGTATCCGGGTTGTTATTGCGCCAAGCTTTGCCGATATTTTCTACAGTAATTGCTTTAAGAATGGTTTGTTACCAGTCAGTTTGCCCAGCGAGCAGGTCGATATCCTGTTTGCTGAGGTGGGGAGTCAGGAAGGTGCCCGGCTAGCCATTGACCTACCGGCGCAGACTGTTACCAGCGTCAGCGCGCAGGTGATGTCCTTTGAAATAGAACCCTTTCGCAAGCATTGTCTACTTGAAGGCCTCGATGAAATTGGTTTGACACTGGCCTATGCAGATGAAATTCGCGGATATGAAAAACACCGGCGTCAGCAGGCTCCCTGGTTGTTTACTGCTC
>JALWQD010000203.1:0-3587 GCA_026994735.1 Gammaproteobacteria bacterium
AGCAGATACAGACAGACTGTCAACAACAAGGCGGCAATGATTCGTTGTCCACGCAAACGATAACCCCATGGAAAACAGCTGGCCAGCGGCATGGCCAGCCCGGCGATCAACCATGCGCTCGCTGCCCCGACGAGGACATCCAGTGGCCAATGAGCACCCACTGCGATCCGCGACAGTCCAACCAAGAGCGCAAAGACAATCATCAGCCAACGCCAGATAACCGCAGGGCGCAAGCCCAGCACCAATACTGCCACCAGTAAAAAAGCGGTTGCTGTGTGCCCCGATGGGAAACTTCGCGAGTGCAGCTCCGGACCAATAATGCGCAGCCCGGACGCGCCCAGGACAGCCGCGGGCCGAGGCAGTGAAAAACCTGACTTCAAACCTTGAACCCAGAGGGTCACCATGACAGCCGCCAACACTGCCGCCCAAACAAGCCGGGGATAGCGCCCGCAAAGCGGCAGCAGCAATGCCAGTGCCACGAGACTGTCACCAAAAACCGTCAGCGACCCCCAGTACCGGTCAGTGCCAGGCAACTGCCGGTTTAAAAGAGTAAAAAGGGGCACATTGGCATCCATCAGAGCCACTATCAAAGCCAGCAGCAGACAAACCATTGGCACCCCCCAATACCAAGGGTCTCGCCAGCACAGCAATGACTGCGGTTTTTCGCCCAAGCCTACCAATACTTCTCAGTTGTAATATGCCCCGGCTGTCGACTGCGATTCTTGCGCATACCGAGGATTTCAAGTTGAGTCAATGTGTCATTCACCATCTGCGGATTCCCACAAATCATCACCTGGCTGGATTCAGGTGTCAGGGCCGCTTCCGCCTGCGCCTGCAAACGGCCATCGGCTATCATTACGGGAATGCGGTCTTCCGGCCGCGCGCCGGATTCTGGCCGAGTTACCGAATAAATCACCTTAAAACATCCCGGATGCTGGTCAGCCATGGCAGCAAGAAGATCAGCGTAGGATTTTTCTTCATCACTGCGAACACCATGAACGAGGATAACCTGCTCAAATCGCTGCCACAGCTCACCGGATTTGAGTAATGAAACAAATACCCCCAGGGCAGTACCTGTGGCCAACAACCACAGGGTCTTTGCCGCCGGAACATTGGCGAGGGTAAAATGACCCGCAGGCTTGCGCGCCACCCAAATCGGCGCCCCTGGCGTCAAGGCATAGAGACGCTCACTCAGCGGCCCTTTAGGTACCGTTATAAAATAGAACTCCAGTGGCTGCTCACCGGGTGCATTAACAAGCGAATAAGGACGGGCAATGCGTTCGCCATCAATATCCAGGGCCAGACGGGTAAATTGCCCTGCCGTAAAGGTATCTATCTCGGCTTCAATCAATAATGAATGCAACTCATCAGTCCAACGCCGATTCTCGACAACCCGCCCTTCAACCCACTCTGACATACCTCATCCTCAATAATGCAATCATTTGAAATAACCATGATAACCGGCCAGGCAACCTTCTGACCAGTTGCCGACAAGGGTCCGGCTGATGCCAGAAAAGAGACGAGGAATGAGTGCTTATTCGCCTGTCGCCAGACGCTTGAAGATCAGCGCTCCGGCAAGATAAGTGCCAATCGCAGAACCCAGCGTACTAAAGACAAATACCATCAGTACACGCGAAACCCGATTGCGCCACCAACCTCGTGGGTGAGTAGTATCCTGACGCAACCGGGAAAAATCACCAACACTGGGTCGCCGCAACCAGGTTTCGGCCGCAGCCGTCACCATGCCCGCACCAATCATCGGGTTCAGCGATGTCAATGGGGCAGCAAGAAAAGCCGTCAACAGGGTCAAAGGATGGCCCGCAGCCAGCAGCGCGCCGAATGCGGACAGGCCGCCATTGATCAGCACCCAGTCGACAACCATCTGCCAACCCAGTGACGTGTTTTGACTAAAACCGAGGGCAAACCCGGCCAGAATAAGCACAACAATCAACCATGGAATCAATTTCGGCCAGCGTGATGGCGGTGGTATCTGTTCAAGTTCTGCAAGCAACTCACGGGCAGCCTGTGGCGATAACAGATGCCCCTCACGGAGCTGTTTTTTCATACCCTTCATGTGCCCGGCACCAACCACCGCCAGGACATGGCGATAGCCTTCTTTATCCATCTCATCAACAAGACATGCGCTCATATAGCGGTCACGCTCTTCGATCAAAGGGACATAAAGGGATTGCGCCTCTTCGGCAAACTGGGTAAAGGCCGATTCAAGCATATCGCCTTCTTTCAACCGTTCAACCTCTGCTTGCGAGACTTTTTGCCGCGAGACAATGCTCCCAAGCAATGCCGCAATCAGCTGAAAACGCTGCCACCAAGGAACGTTTCGGTAAATTCGACGCAATGTTACCGATACTTCACGGTCGATCAACAAGACCGGCAAACCGAGCCGCTGGGCACTATCGATCGCTGCCCGCATCTCGGCACCTGGCTGAACTCCCAACTGCTCGGCCATCCGCTGCTGATAGGCACCTAATGCCAAATGTGCGGCAATCATCATCGCCTTGCCCTGGCGAATAACCTGAAAAAGATCCATATTCGCAACAGAGTCTGGTGCAACAACGGCCTGATGACGACTGGGACAAAGTTCAATCGCCACAGCATCAAACTGACCACTGGCGATCAATTCATCGACTTTATCGGCGCTAGCCTGGGAAATATGGGCAGTGCCCAGGATGGTAAGTTGCTGCTCACCGAGCAGCAGGGTCGCTTGCGGTTCGGATTCGACCCCCGCCTGATTGCTCATCCCTGAGTCAGTCTGAGAGTCTGACATGATTACTCCACGATAGGATTGACGCAGCTATTGTACAGCAGCTCGGGCGCCAGGGAATATCAGGCTGTCAGATTATCTAAAGATTCCTCATCGGCCCCATCGACAGCCTCTGGATTACAGGCAGTCATGGTTTGGCGTAACTGATCAAGTGCTTCAAGCTGCTGGCTCAATGATGACTCCTGCGCCTCCAGGCGCCGCACCTGGAGCTCAAGATTCTGGCGTGACTCGCGGATCTTGCTCAATGTACGCATATGTTGTTCGATCCGGTTGCGCTTCTCCTGAATCTGGCGCACCAATGGATTAACCATCTCCCGCAACCATAAATCAGCATCACGATTAGCCTCGGCAATCGTATTCCGGGCATGACTGACAAGGGTAATAAAAAATTTCTTGACGACAAAACTCTGCTCGGTCATCGTCGTCATAGGGCTGTCACGAAATTCTTCGCAACGCTGACAGAGGCGGGCAAGATCGTCACTGAATTTATCCACTGGAAAGCGTTCAGGCGGCGTTGCATGCAAATCATATTCATCATGGAACTTGCGATAGACATCCAACACCAACTGATGCGTTTCATCAGACTGCCGGGCAAAGACCTGCATCGCATCACGCAAGCCATCAAAAAAGGCTGACATGCCCGACTTCATCCCCGACGTAGACCAGCTGCCGGTCATTTCATCACGCGTTCTCTGGATAACCAGATCAAGCGCCTTGACATCAAGGGCACTCAGCATCGCCCGGGCATGCAGAGCAAGCTTGCGACGATTAAGCTGGAAGCTGCGCACACTCTCATAGTAAGCAT